>NZ_JBEZBT010000004.1:0-107531 GCF_040647235.1 Streptomyces sp. NPDC042638 | reverse complement strand
CCAGGGCGGCACGCAAGGTGGTAGGGGGAACACTCAGGGCGGTACGCAGGGTGGCGGAACCGGTAACACTCAGGGCGGTACGCAGGGTGGCGGGACCGGCAACACCCAGGGCGGCACGCAAGGTGGCGGGACCGGCAACACCCAGGGCGGCACGCAGGGTGGCGGGACCGGCAACACCCAGGGCGGCACGCAGGGTGGCGGAACCGGTAACACCCAGGGCGGCACGCAGGGTGGCGGGACCGGCAATACCCAGGGCGGCACGCAGGGTGGCGGAACCGGTAACACCCAGGGCGGCACCCAGGGTGGATCCGGTAACACTCAGGGCGGCACCCAGGGCTGATTCGGCCGGAAGGTGAGTTCGTCACCTCGCAGAGGGCGCCTCTGCGGGGTGACGACCAACGCCGTGGACCGCGTCCGTCCGCTGGTATCCCTTGTCGGCGTCGATGCCGACGTCGAGTTCACTTCCGCTTTCGGGGTGAGGGAATTGGGAAAAGTCCCATTCCGTAAATTCGGTCTCTCAATCGCAGTATCCGCAATCGCATCCGCATGCACCTGTCTGATGGTGGACGTATCGGCCGCTTCTGCGAGTACCTCGAGTGCTACGACTACTGCGATTACGGTCGCGCCTGCGAAGTCGGCGATGCGCTGTTATGCGACACGAGCCAACCCTGACGCCGTCGTCTGCTACCGATTCTCGAAGAAGGCAGAATTCAGGCACGGCAGTGTTGTGTACGTACCGATTCTCATTCAGGTGCCTACGCCCTCGAATCCGCCGTCCGTGGTCATCGTGAACAGCCTCGATGATGTTCATCCGGGCGACACTTCCGGGTGAGGGTTCCGGCGGCATTGATTGTCTGAGCTGGCGCGGATCGCGAGGTTCGGCCCGCTCACCGCTGCTTACTCCGCCGGAAATTCCCCCAGGGGGCCGTACTTCAGAGCCAGGCGGGTGAGGTCGGCCCTGCGGCGAGAGCCGATCTTCCTGCGCAGTCGCTCCAAATGCGTGTGAACCGTGTTTTCGGTGATGTTCAGTTTGGCGGCGATCTCCCGGTCCGTCGCCCCGCTGGCCACGAGCTGCAAGATCTGTCTCTCGCGGTTGGTGATGTGCGGTGGGGGCGTAGGCAGGCTGTGACCGGCGAGACTCGCGCCGAGATAGCTTCTGCCTGAGGCGACGGCACGGACGGCCGCCATCAACTCCGATACGTCGGTTTTCCTACTGAGATACGCGCGGGCACCGGCTTTGATGCACAGAACGGCATCTGTCTGGGCCTCCGAAGTCGACAGCACGATGACGGCACGTCCTTGTCGGTTCAGCTGGGCGACTTGGTCGGACGTCACTTGGTCGGACACCTGTAGGGCGATGAGAACGAGCTCTGTTCTCTTCGCATCCCGGAGCGCTTCCTGCACGCTGCTGAAGAAGGCCGTGATCTGCAGGTCGGGCTGGGTGTTGATCGCCTGCACGAGGCCGAGGCGAAGCAACGGCCAATCGCAGATGACAGCCATCGGCGTCACGGACGGGCTCATGGGAAGCTCCAGCGTTGGCGGGGCTCCGGCCACAGGACGAAGCGGAGTGGACGACCGGCGGCTCCCGCCGCCTGATACCAGACTCCGGCCTCTGGCGGCAGGCGGCACCCCCGCATGCCCCGCCGCGGGGAAACGCGACACGAGCGGAGCAGTGGTCTTCGGTCTTCGACCGCTCAGCGGGCCTCGTCTGCAGCGGGGCCGATCACGCGGCCGGGATGCCCGGAACGGGCCCGCCGTGCAACGCGAACGGTGTCGGCACCGAAGAGATCATCGCCCGGCGAACCCCTGATCCGTCGGCACTACCTCACGCCCGAGCGGCAGAAGCGAGATCGGAATGAGCTTCAGGTTCGCCCAGCCGAAAGGGATGCCGACGATCGACAGGAAGAGCGGGATACTCGTGATCAGGTGCGCCAGCGCCAGCCACCATCCC
This sequence comes from Streptomyces sp. NPDC042638, assembly GCF_040647235.1. Lineage (NCBI taxonomy): Bacteria > Bacillati > Actinomycetota > Actinomycetes > Kitasatosporales > Streptomycetaceae > Streptomyces > Streptomyces sp. NPDC042638. The sequence continues at coordinate 105,580 of NZ_JBEZBT010000004.1, read as the reverse complement.
GCGAAGATCACCCAGAGCACGTTGCCGATGAAGGACCCCGCTCCGGCGTCCCGCCGGTCCACCGTCGTCCGGCCGAACGGCCAGAGCACGAACCCGGCGATGCGCAGTGACGCGATGCCGAACGGAATGGTGATGATCAGGATGAAGCAGATGAGCGCAGCGATCAGGTAACCGATCGCCATCCAGAGGCCGCAGAGGACGAGCCACAGGATGTTGAGCAGCAGGTTGAACACCTTCATGATCGGCACCTCTCCAGGTCGCTCCGCCGGCATGCCTGCTGTCACAAGTATCAGCCGGTCATGTGCTCGGCCGGAACCGTGGCGTCGTCGTACCGATCATCCGCCGCACCGGCCCGCCCACCATCACGCCCCGTTCCGGCCTGCCCACCACCGCCGTACGCCATAGGCCGCCGCACCAACCGCCAGTACACCTCCGCCCACGGCCACCGAGACCGCGGGCAGCGCGCCTGCCAGGGTGGCGCAGCCCAGCAGACCCACCGCCGGCACCACGCGGGACGACGGGGCCGCGCTCAGAGTCCACGCCGAGGCGTTGGCGACGGCGTAGTAGACCAGCACGCCGAAGGACGAGAAACCGATCGCGCCACGCACGTCCACCGTCGCGGTGAGTACGGCGACCACCGCACCCACGGCCGCTTCCGCCCGATGTGGCACCCGGAACCGCGGGTGCACGGCCGCCAGCGCGCCCGGCAGATGCCCGTCCCGGGCCATGGCGAGCGTCGTACGGGACACCCCGAGGATCAGCGCGAGCAGCGAACCCAGCGCGGCCACCGCCGCCCCGGCCCGCACCACGGGCACCAGCTGCGGCACCCCAGCCGACCGCACGGCCTCGGCCAGCGGCGCCGCCGTCTGTCCGAGCCGGACCGGGCCGAGGACGGCGAGCACGGCGACGGCCACGCACGCGTACACCACCAGAGCGATCCCCAGGGTCAGCCGGATCGCCCGCGGGATCGTGCGCGCCGGGTCGCGGACCTCCTCCCCGAGGGTGGCGATCCGGGCGTACCCGGCGAACGCGAAGAACAGCAGTCCGGCCGCCTGGAGCACACCGCCGGCCCCCGCCGACAGGCCGACGTCGAGCCGCCCCGCGTCGGCCCGCCCCGAGGCCAGGCACGCCACGGCCACGGCCGCGAGGACGGCCATGACGACGGCCACGATCACCCGCGTCAGCCATGCCGACTTCTGGATCCCGCCGTAGTTCACGGCGGTCAGGGCCACCACGGCCGCGACCGCCACCGCGTGGGCCTGCTCCGGCCACACGTACGCGCCCACGGTGAGTGCCATCGCCGCGCAGGAGGCCGTCTTGCCGACCACGAACGCCCAGCCGGCGAGATGGCCCCAGAAGGCGCCCAGCCGCTCCCTGCCGTACACGTACGTTCCACCGGAGGCCGGGTAGCGGGCGGCGAGCCGGGCCGAGGACATGGCGTTGCAGTAGGCCACCACGGCCGCGACGGCCAGTGCGGCCAGCAGCCCGGTCCCGCCCGCGCGCGCGGCCGGCCCCGGAGCGGCGAAGACACCGGCGCCGACCATCGAGCCGAGGCCGACCACCACGGCGTCCCGCACGCCCAGACTGCGGCGCAGGCCGGCATCGGTACGTGTCATGCGCCGCACCCTACTGAGGGCGGCAACCGGCAGGCGGCCTGGTGACGTCCTCCTCAATGACAAGGCACGAACACGCGCGCGACGGACAGCGGGCCCTCACCGGAGAACCGGAAGGCCAGGGCCCGGACAGTGCGGACACAGCGCGGAAGGGCAGGTTCACGGCATGAGCATCATCGGTTGGATCATCCTGGGACTGCTGGCCGGAGCCATCGCCAAGGTCCTGCTGCCCGGACGCGACCCCGGCGGCTTCATCGGTACGACCCTCATCGGCGTGGCGGGCGCGTTCATCGGGGGCTGGATATCGGCCCGCTGGCTGGACCACCCGATCACCAAGCACTTCTACGACGGCGCGACCTGGGCCGCGGCCATCGGCGGCTCCCTGGTGCTGCTGATCGTCTACCGCGTCCTGTTCGGCAACTCACGCGACTGAGCGCGGCACGGCGACGCAACACGGAAGGGTGGGCACCACACGGCGCCCACCCTTTTCCTCCGGCGTCTTCGTCCTACCGGTAGTTCACGAACTGCAGCGCGAAGTCGAAGTCCTTGCCCTTCAGGAGGGCGATGACGGTCTGCAGGTCGTCGCGGCTCTTGGAGCTGACGCGCAGCTCATCACCCTGGACCTGGGCCTTCACGCCCTTGGGGCCCTCATCACGGATGATCTTCGCCACCTTCTTGGCGTTCTCCTGGGAGATGCCCTCCTCGATCGACGCGAAGAGCTTGTACTCCTTGCCGGAGAGCTGAGGCTCGCCCGCGTCCAGCGCCTTCAGCGAGATGCCGCGCTTGATGAGCTTGGACTGGAAGACGTCGAGAACAGCCTTCACGCGCTCCTCGGAGTTCGCCTCCATGAGGATCTTCTCGCCCGACCAGGAGATCGAGGCTCCCACGCCCTTGAAGTCGTAACGCTGCGAGATCTCCTTGGCGGCCTGGTTGAGGGCGTTGTCGACCTCCTGCCGCTCGACCTTCGAGACGATGTCGAAACTGGAGTCGGCCATGTCCTGTGGCTCCTTGTATCGGGTGCGTATCGGGTGCGTGCCGGCGTGCGCGGCGGCGACCGCCGGGCCCGGTGGAGTACCGGGCCGCATCCGCACCAGCCTAGCCACCTCGTGACCCGAGGGGTGGAGATCAATCGGGTGGCGAAGCACCCCTCCGGATCGGGTATTGTTTACGTCGTTGCCGGGGAACACCGCCGAAAGCGGGTTCGATTGGCAGCAAGCCCGGCGGTGTGCCCGAGCGGCCAAAGGGAGCAGACTGTAAATCTGCCGGCTCAGCCTTCCCAGGTTCGAATCCTGGCGCCGCCACACGACCGAAAGGGTCTGTGACCAGCAGCAATGCTGATCGCAGACCCTTTCGTCGTTCCCGAAGCGCACACTATCGATTTGGGGTCTTCGCCCCACTGTGTCTCACCGTGATCCACGTGCTCCGGCCGCGGGCCTGGGGGTCGACCTCGGAGCTGAGTCACGTGGAGACAGCGGCGTGGCGAAGATCATAAGGGCGCTTGGCCGACGGCGAGGCGCGTTGAGCGGGGCTGAGTGCGCGTGCTCGCGCTTCTGCCCACACTTCGCCGTACCCGGTGTCTTGAACAGCCGACCGTCGGAGGCGATGCCGTAAGCCGTGATGTGACAGCACAGCAGGGGGCAACCAGGTTGGGCTGGGCGGGATCGGGACCGTACCGGCCACATCCCCCGCGAATCTGCCGGCTCAGTCTTCCCAGGGGCTGGTCAGCGCCGGTTTTTGATCTCGTCGAGCATTTCCTCGACCGGGCCCGCCAAGACGTCGATCAGACCGTAGCGGCTCCGTACCGCGCGCAGCGTCTGCTCGGGGAACGTGCGGTTTTCCTCGCCTGCGGGCGCGATGACCGGCGCCACGTCGACACCATGTTTGCCAAAGCGCCAATAGGTGGTGACGCGGCGCTTTTTTCTCGTGATTTGATCGATCGCATTGTTTTCTTTCATCTCGGCCGTTTGGATGATGGTGTCGTTCTCTTTCTCGTCTGCTTTTACCCATTGGGGTACAGTAGTGCCGCGCCAGGAGTAGCTAGGGCCTCCGAATTTATCCATGACGAGCCGGTCTTTACGCGCCAGGCTCAGGGTGGCGTAGAACGTCAGCTTGTCGAAAGTCGTGTTGCTGGGAAGCTGGACGACGGTCCGCGTGAGCGACTCGTCGTTCGCCTCGACCCAATTTCCGGGCGGCATCCACGGCTGCGCCGACACCAGCTTGCCCGGCTGGTAGACCTCCCTGCGGGTAAGCGGGTGCTTCTCCCGGTACATAGCCCATTGCTCGGCGTCCTTTCGCCATTTATCCCGGGCCACGTCCCTCGGGCTCATCGACACTTCCTCTCCCATGGCATGGAATTCGGCGCCCAGCACGTAGAAGGCCATATCGCTGTGGTTCACGAGCTTGATGTCGACCGGTACGGAGAACAGCTTGCGGTCCGCGCTGAGCACTGCCTTGCCCACGTTCAGCTGCACGAGAGGGGTGGCCTCGCGCCGGTACGGCTGGAAGAGGTACTGGTAGCTAAAATTGGCGACCGCTACGAGAGTGGAGACGATGAGTGCCGCGGCCACCCGCTTCGGAGTGGGGAGATCAGCCAGTCTTCGCCACACCAGAAGGACAGTGGATAGCGCACTTACGCTGAGCACAATGGTCAGTACTTTGTAGCCGACTTTCTCGCCGTCATTCCACGTCTGTAGTGCGAGCAAGACGTTCGTCAACAACGCCACACCGGTGCTGATCAGCGCGACCACTCCGAAGTTGGAATTCGGTCCGCGGGCCCAGCAGTCCACGACCGCGGCGACACCCACGACCATGATGAGAGCCGCCAGCATGAGGGCCGCACCGGTGAAGCACCCCGCGAAAGTCAGAGCCTCCCTGAAGTCCTTGAAGCCACACCAGCCCGCGGGCAGCGCCGTGAGGAGCAGGACCAGCACGACCCATGCCATTTCCGCCCGGGAGCATGGGCATGTCCTCAGGCCTCTTCGCACCATCACGTACGCGCCGGCGGGGGCCCCTGGGTCGCGCCCTGAGGAAGTCGTCACATGATCACCTCTGGCTGTACACCGGAATCCGATCACCATGCTCCGAGTGATCCACGCGATCACTACACACATTCCGCCGGGATCACCACACACATTGCGCCGGTCGGCCCCCTCTTCCTGCGCCAAAGCCGTAACAGTGATTGCAACCTGGTGCGGGTCTCCTGCTCTCACGGCGCAGTTCCGCGTCAAGGGTGCCGACGCCTCCGGCGAGGGAGGTGGCGGCGACGGCGCCCACGGTTGTGCCCGTCCCGGTCAGGACGAGGGGTTGGCTACCGGAGTCGCTGTCGCCATGGGACGGTCAGAAGCCGGGGGCGGAGCCGGCGAAGAACCACAAGGCGGCGGTGTACCACATCAGTGCGATGGCGGTGACCAGGGTGCCGCCGGCGGCCGGAAGCGCCCAACCGGGCAGTCGGCGGCTGCGTACCACCAGCACCTTGGCGACGAACGCGCCGTACAGGACGCAGCCCACGATGGAGTGCACCGCCACCCGGCTGCTCGACAGGTCGACTCCGTACGCGGTGACGCAGTGGTAGGAGATGGGCAGCGAGAGCAGAAAGGCGAGGAGGCCGATGAGCCGGTGGGCGGGGGGCACCCGGTGCGGCGCGGCCCCCGCTCCCGGCAGGCGCCGGTACATCCACAGCCCGAGCAGCAGTTGGATGAGCGCCAGCGCCATCAGAGCACTGCCCAGGCGCGCCTTGAGATCGAGGACACCGACGCCGTGCCGCCCGAACAGGCCGCTGGTGTAGTCGGGTGTGTGCGTGCGGCCGAACGCGTAGACCCCCACCGCGACCGCGACCGGAAGCAGAAAAGCCAGGAAGGCCGCCGTGGTTCGTGCGGGACGCCGCGTCTGCGCGCCCGTCGGCCCGGTCATCGGTCCCCGATCGATCGGGTTCGACCGCGCTGCCGCATGCGCGTACGACGTACCGCTGTGGCGCCCGAGATCCTCCCGCTGGGGCAGCCGCCAGGGGGAGCAGGCGGCATGGCGGAAACCGCCGGCACTCTCGCCGCGGCCATTCCTCTCACGAGCGCTCCATGGTGTCGGACGGCGCATCCGGGCAGCCGCGCGGGAACGGCCCCCGGCGGAACCCGGCGGAACCCTTCTCCCCAAGTTGGCACCGGGTGCTCGGGCCCTGTCCACTCCGGCTGGTCCGCCCGGGCAGTCGCCGCCCTTAACATGACAAATATGGCATATGTGGCAACATGAACAAGTGTGGCATTCATGCGAGAGGAGTGCGTCATGATCGCCAAGCTGCTCAGCAAGCTGTCCTTCACCCGGCACTACGGTGCGTACGGGGAACACGACTGGCATGCGTACGCCGGCGACAACTAGGGCCTGACCGCACTATCGGCGGGCGCCCCTGGTGCCCGCCGGCTCCGAGCCACACTGCCGACGACATCGACCTGGACGGGTACGGAAGTCAGGACGATCTCATGGGCCGAATCAATGAGCCGCCGCGATTGCCCGGAGGCGGCTTCGCGGCCTGGAGCCGTGACCGGCTGGCGATGGCGCGCCGTGGTGCTGACGAGTGCGGGGACGTCTGGCAGCTGGAGCCGGGCGTCTACGTGACCGCCACGGCCGGCCCGTGTGAAGAAGTCCTGCGCCGTTCGCAGGACTTCCGCAAGGCACCCTCGCCTCTCTTCCCGCCGTTGAAGTGGCCGAGCGGAGCAACGACGCCTGAGCAGCGTGCCCACGCACACGCCGCCCGCATGCGCGGACTGCGCCCGCAGGCGGTCGCGGCCCGGATCGGTGAGATGGCGCCCACCACTGCCCGGTTCGCCGACCAGTGGCCCATGGGCCGGGACGTCGAGATCCTGCCTCTGGTGCGGCCCACCCTGGCGGAGATCGGCGTGCACTACCTCTTCTCCGAAGACACTCCCGCCCTGCTGCCCTTTGCCCCACAGCTCTTCCTGGCCCGGGAGGCGCTCGCCCGCCCCTCGCGCTGGGTGTGGCCGCGCTGGATCCCCACACCGGCACGGCGGTTCCGCACGCGACAGCAAATCGCCTTCACCGACGCTCTGCGGCCCATCGTCCGCCGGCGCCGTTCATCGGGCCGCCTCGGCGACGATGTGCTGGGGCACATGCTGCGGCCCTCCCCGCGCTACGGCCTGCTGCCGGAAGAGGCCATCCTCGACACGCTCCCCGGAATCACCGTCGCCACCTTCGAGGCACCTACCCGGGCAGCCGGATGGATCCTGCTCCACCTGGCCCGGCACCCCGAGGCGGCGGCCCGTGTCGCTGCCGAAGCCGCCGTGCTGCCCGCGAACCCGGCCGCGACGACCAGTACCCACCTCGACAGCCTGCGATACACGCAGGCTCTCGTACGCGAGGTGCTCCGGCTGCACCCTCCGAGCTGGCTGCTGACCCGGCGCACCCCACGACGGACTCAGCTCGACGACTACACCATCGACGCCGGGTCCACCGTTCTCGTCTGCCCCTACACCGCCCAGCGCGACCCACGGGAGCACTCCGAGCCGGACGAGTTCCAGCCCGAGCGCTGGCTCGACGATTCGGATTCGGATCCGCCCGCGAAACCCGGGGTGTTCCTCTCCTTCGGCACCGGTCCGCATGGCTGCGAGGGAGCCGCTCTGGCCATGGCGATGCTGACGCTCCTGACCGCGCAGACCGCCCGCCGCTACCACCTGAGCGAGCCGCCCGGACCGGAACCCGGCTACCAGGTGACCACCTTCGAAGGGCTCGCGACCGCCGGCCTGCGCCTGCGTGCCACCTCGCGCGACCGGGAGCGGTCCTGCTTCGAGTGACCGACCGCCCGGATGAGCGGCGTGGCCGGTGCCGATCGCGACATCGAACTCGAACCATCCTGGAACAGGGCCGGTGCGATGCGAGCCGACCGACCGTCCCGACCGGCTCGCCCGTGGCCGTCGTTTCGACCGCCAACCGGAAGCGGTCGCGGTCGCGGTGCCCGCGAGGCTGAGGGGCACGCCGAGGCCGGTGCCGGTCACCCTGCTCCTGCCTCACCGTTTCCCCCGCGGAGGCGGACCGGGACCGCCGGTTCGCCGTTCCGGCGGTCCCGCTGTCGCACTTCCCGTCGGCGGCACTAGAATCGAACGTGTGAACGAGAACCGTCCGCTGACGCGTCTCGACATGCTGCGCTTCGCCCGCCGCGTCGTCGAGCACCAAGCTGCCCGGCAGCTTGCGTTGATGGACCGGTGGATCACCGACGAGGAGCGCCGGGAGGCCGAACGGCAGCGTCGTACCGCCGCCCGGCAGGCCTGCCCGGAGTGGGTGGTCGAGCGTGGTCTGAACGGCCGTAGCGCGGTGTACGTCCATGTCGGTGGCTGTACGGGCGCGGGCGGGCGGGCGAAGGGCGCCGGGCGCGAAGAGGCGGTACGTGCCCTCACCGAGGAAGGAGTCCCCGCGTGCCCGCTGTGCCGGCCGGATACCGCGCTGGGGATTCTCGAATGACCGGCCCGGGTGCGGGCCCGGGCGGTCCGGATGATGCTGGAGCCATGGCCGGGAAACGTCCCATCATCGTGCAGTTGCCGTCTCCGACCGGCGGTCGCCGGGTGCGGGTGGACGGCGAGATCCTCGGCCTCGCGCACAACGTGGGGGACCTGGTGGAGTTCCTGCGCCGGGCCGGGCTGGAGATCGAACCGGAAGAGGTGGCCGACTCGCCGCTGATCGACTGGCGCGGAGTGGGCCCCGACCGGTGGGAAACGGAGACCCGGACCTGACCGAGCAGCCGCTCCCGCCCGTGCGGAGGCGCACCGACGGTCCCGTTCCGGGCACACTGGCGGCATGTCCTCCCGACGCAGAACCTGTCCCGTGTGCCGTCGCGAAATCGCCGTCGTCGCCGGCCGCTTCGCGCGACACGACCCGCCCGGGGCACGGGAGAACGGAGAACTCCTCTCCTGCGCCGGGTCGCGACGCCAGGCACAACTCGGCGCGGAACAGCCGTCCCTGGACGGCTACGTCGTGCCGGACTTTCCCGGACAGCTGCCCCTGTTCTGATGTTCTGAGTTCTGGCGTTCCGCCCGGCTTCCGACCGGCCGCCGGCGGACGCTACCGGTCAACGCTCGGCGGCCGGTTCCGTTTTCGGCTCCGGCGGTCGGACTCGGTTCCGGCGGCCGGATTCCGTTACGGCGGTCGGCTGCTGTTCCGGTCGCCGACTCAGTTCCCGGCGACGGATTTGACCGCTACCGACACCGGCGTCGAACCGCTGATCAGCTCCAGCGTGAGACCGGCCGTCGCCGGCGTGTCCACCAGTTCCGCGAGGACGGCCGCCACGTCGTCCCGCGGGATCGAGCCCGGCCCCGTGTGCGCCTCCATGCGGACCAGGCCGGTGCCCGGGTCGTCCGTCAGCGAGCCCGGGCGCAGGATCGTCCAGTCCAGCGCCTCCTGCCGGGCGATGTAGGCGTCGGCCTCGCCCTTGGCGCGTAGGTACACGTCGAAGACCTCGTCCCCCTGGTGCGCGGGATCAGCGCCCATCGAGGACACCACGACGAAGCGGCGTACGCGCGCGCGTACGGCCGCGTCCGCGAACAGCACCGCCGCGCCCTTGTCCACCGTCTCCTTGCGGGCCTTGCCGCTGCCCGGGCCCGCGCCCGCCGCGAAGACCGCCGCGTCCGCGCCCTGCAGGTGCGCGGCGACCCCCTCCACCGAGACGGACTCCAGGTCGAGCAGGACCGGTTCGGCGCCGGCCGCCCGGAGATCGTCGCCCTGTTCGGGCTTGCGGATGATGCCCGCCACGTCGTCCCCGCGCGCGGAAAGCAGACGCTCCAGCCGCAGCGCAATCTGACCATGACCACCAGCGATGACAATGCGCATGATTCCGACCGTACGCCCGAAGGGCCTCATCCGCCGCACGAGTTAACCGGCGCGCGGACAGCCCTGCGGGCTCCTCGGCCCCGGGCCGCCCCGCCGGGGGCTCAGGACAGTTCCCCGCGCCCCTGCCGCGGCAGCCCTAGCTCCGCCGCCGCAGCCGAGTTGCAGTACTCGCGCACCGCACTGGTACGGGCCACCACCCGGCCCCGGTGCACCACGATCCGGCTGTAGGCCAGGGAGAGCGCGCCGGCGAGATGGTCACCGCGTACGGCAAGGAGCTCGGCGGGGAAGCCCGCCTCCACACGCACCTCGGGCAGGCCCAGCACCGCGCGGGCCGACGCGCACACGGCGTCGTAGGCGTCCTCCGCGCGCAGGCCGTGCGCGGAGGCGAGCAGGTAGGCCGCCTCGAGGGGGTCGCCGCGGCCGACGGGGTTGGAGACGTCGCGCATGGCCCCGCTTCCGGCCGCCACCCGCACCCCGGCCGCCCGCAGCACCCGTACCGGTGCCGTGCCCCGCCGGTCGGCGCCGCCGCAGCCGCCCTGGGGCAGGCACACCACCGTCACGCCGGCCGCCGCGAGCTGGTCGGCTGCGCGGGAGGCGGCGTCGGCGGACAGGCGCGCGAGCCCCGCGCACGGTCCGATCGTCACGCCGGGGCGCAGGCGCCCCGCCATGACCGCGAGCCGGGACAGCCGGGCCGGGTCGGAGGCGTCCGTGTGCAGGTCCACCGGGCAGCCGTGTTCGGAGGCCACCTCCAGAACCGCCTCCACATAGCCCGTGGGATCCGGGTCCAGGTCCGGGCAGCCGCCCACCACGGAGGCGCCCATCTTCACCGCGTCCCGCAGCATCGCGAGCCCCTCCGCCCCGGCCACCCCGGTCAGCAGCCGAGGCATCGCCACCGTCGTCAGCTCGGCCAGCCCCCGCAGCGACCGCCGTGCCTGCAGGACCGCGCCCAGCGCGCCGAGCCCCTGGACGTCGCCCACGCGCACGTGCGCGCGTAGCGCCGTCGCCCCGTGCCCGAGCTGCAGCAGTGCCGCCTCGGTCGCCCGGCGCTGGACGTCCTCGGGGGTGTACGACACCGGGCCGGGACAGTCGGCGGACAGGGCGGTGTCGCCGTGGGCGTGGGGCTCCGCCGGCGCCGGCAGGAGCAGATAGCCGCTCAGGTCCACGCGCGTGACGCCCGCTCGGGCCGGTCCCGGGGCGAGACTGCCGGTCGTACCCACCGCCTCGATACGCCCTCCGCCGAGCCGCACGTCCACGGTCCGGCCGTCGGTGAGCCGCGCCCCGCAGAGCAGGAGGGCGGCCGGGTCGGACGGCCCCGAGGACCCCGACGAGTTCGACGGCGGTTGCGGCTGCGGCTGGCTGTCGGGCATCGCGCTCCAGGGTCGGGGCCGGGGGGCTCGGCGGGCCGGCATACGGGATCCGGGGCTGTGACGGCCCAAGATCACACAGAGTGAGTCGAGCCTAGGGTCGCGAGCCGCGCGGGTCGTGCAGGAGCGCAATAGTCGTACCGGCGTGGTCCGCCCCAGGCGGCCACAGCGGCCACACATGTCGCCCACGCGCGCGGCCGGCGCCGCGCGTGGGCGACGCTCGCGTGCGCGAGCCGCACCGACGACGCCCAGGCCCACGCTGACGCTCAACGCCGCACACCCACGGCGCTCGCGCGCGTGGAGCCTCCCCTGCGCGGCCCGCCCGGGCTCACGTTCACGCGCGCGTGCCGCCGTCCGCTCCACGCGCGCGTGCCGCCGTCTGCTCCACGCGCGCGTGCCGCCGCTGTCCGCGACGCCGGTCGGTGCGACGCCCGCCGCGCGGGCTCGTTCGCCTTCCCGTCGCGGCTCCCGTGGCTCCCGTGGCTCCCGCCGCTCCCGCGCGCGGGAGCGGCGGTGGCGGTGGCGGAGAGGTGCGTCGCGTGAGGCCGGCGGGATGCCGGGAGGGCGGTGGGGAGGGCCGGGGCGGGCGGAGGGAAACGGATTTGGGCGAACGGCGGCGGACCGTGTAATGTCTTCATCGCTCGCCCCAATAGCTCAGTCGGCAGAGCGTCTCCATGGTAAGGAGAAGGTCAACGGTTCGATTCCGTTTTGGGGCTCTGGTGTGAGAGGTCCCCGTCGCAAGACGGGGTCCGATCTCATCAAAGCGGTGTAGCTCAGTCGGTAGAGCAAGCGGCTCATAATCGCTGTGTCACCGGTTCAAGTCCGGTCACCGCTACTGACAGTAGCCGATTGCGGGGTCGGTCCTTCGATCGGCTACTCTTGCTTGCGTTGAATCAGTCCATCCGTTCGTCTTAGGAGCACTCACGTGGCTGCCACCGACGTCCGCCCGAAGATCACGCTGGCCTGCGTGGAGTGCAAGGAGCGGAACTACATCACCAAGAAGAACCGGCGTAACAACCCGGATCGCCTGGAGATGAAGAAGCACTGCCCGCGTTGCAATGCGCACACCGCGCACCGCGAGACGCGATAAATCAGGCTCGTTCGTGAGGCCGTCCCCTTCCGAGGGGGCGGCCTCACGGCGTTTCCGCCGACTCGGCAACCAGGTACCCATGCCGCCTCATCAGCCCCATGCGCATTCCGTGGCGGGTTTCCGGCTAATTTGGGGCCATCACAGCAGACGTCAGGAGGTGCCGGGCCATGGCGCTCGACCAGTCCTTCGTGGGACGGACCTACCCGCCCACCGCGCCCTATGAGGTGGGCCGGGAGAAGATCCGCGAGTTCGCCGAGGCGGTGGGCGAGACCAACCCGGTGTACACGGATCCCGAGGCCGCCAAGGCGTTCGGCCACTCCGATGTGATCGCCCCGCCGACCTTCGTGTTCTCCATCACTTTCCGGGCCGCCGGACAGGTGGTCCAGGACCCGCAGCTGGGGCTCGACTACAGCCGGGTGGTGCACGGTGACCAGAAGTTCGTCTACGCCCGCCCTGTGCGCGCCGGCGACCGGCTCACGGTGACGTCCACGATCGAGAGGATCAAGTCCCTCGCGGGCAACGACATCCTGGACATCCGTGGTGAGGTGCACGACGAGGCCGGCGAGCACGTCGTGACCGCCTGGACCAAGCTCGTGGCCCGCGCGGCCGAGGAGGCGTGAACAGCCGATGACCGCGAAGATCGCGTATGACGACGTCGAGGTCGGCACCGAGCTGCCGGCGCAGAGCTTCCCCGTGACGCGCGCCACGCTGGTGCGCTACGCGGGTGCCTCCGGGGACTTCAACCCGATCCACTGGAACGAGAGGTTCGCCAGGGAGGTGGGTCTGCCGGACGTCATCGCGCACGGCATGTTCACCATGGCCGAGGCAGTCCGCGTGGTGACGGACTGGACCGGGGACCCGGGCGCGGTCGTGGAGTACGGCGTCCGCTTCACCAAGCCGGTCGTCGTCCCCGATGACGACCAGGGTGCCCTGATCGAGGTCAGCGGCAAGGTCGCGGCCAAGCTGGACGACAACACCGTGCGGGTCGACTTGACGGCGACGAGCGACGGCCAGAAGGTGCTGGGCATGTCCCGGGCGGTCGTGCGGCTGGCCTGACGGCCGACGCCGAGGGCCCACGGCTGGGCGGCGCCGTCGGAGGCGTCTCGTAGTCTTGGGCCCGTGCAGGTACTCCACGACGCCCCCCTTGCCCCGCTGACCACCTTCAGGCTGGGCGGCCCCGCGACGCGGCTGGTGACCGCCGCGACCGACGCCGACGTGATCGCCGCGGTCCGCGAGGCCGACGACACCGGCACCCCGCTGCTGGTCATCGGCGGCGGATCGAACCTCGTCATCGGCGATAAGGGCTTCGACGGCACCGCCCTGCGCATCGCCACCCGCGGTGTCGAACTGCGCGGCACCACCCTGGAGGTGGCGGCCGGCGAGGTGTGGACCGACGCCGTGGCCCGCACCGTGGAGGCCGGGCTCGCCGGGCTCGAATGCCTCGCCGGCATCCCCGGGTCCGCGGGCGCCACGCCGATCCAGAACGTGGGCGCCTACGGCCAGGAGGTCTCCTCGACGATCACGGAAGTGATCGCGTACGACCGGCGGGCCGGCGAGACGGTCACGCTGACGAACGGCGAGTGCGCCTTCTCGTACCGCCACAGCCGCTTCAAGGCCGACCCCGAGCGCTATGTCGTGCTCCGGGTCCGTTTCGAGCTGGAGGACGCGGGAGGGCTGTCTTCCCCGGTCAAGTACGCCGAGGCGGCCCGCGCGCTCGGCGTGGAGCCCGGCGGCCGGGTGCCGCTGGCCGAGGCCCGTGAGGCCGTGCTGAAGCTGCGCGCCGGGAAGGGCATGGTGCTGGACCCCGAGGACCACGACAGCTGGTCGGCCGGGTCCTTCTTCACCAACCCGATCCTCACCGACGAGCAGTTCACCGCGTTCCACGCGCGCGTGCGCGAGCGGCTGGGCGAGGGCGTCGAGCCGCCCGCCTACCCGGCGGGGGAGGGCCGTACGAAGACGTCCGCGGCCTGGCTGATCGACAAGGCGGGCTTCGGCAAGGGCTACGGCACCGGTCCCGCCCGCATCTCCACCAAGCACACCCTCGCCCTCACCAACCGGGGCGGCGCCACTACGGAGGACCTGCTGGCCCTGGCCCGCGAGGTGGTCGCCGGCGTCCGCGAGGCCTTCGGGGTCACGCTGGTCAACGAGCCGGTGACCGTGGGTGTGAGCCTGTGACCGGGGCGGCTCAGTAGGCGACGCCCACCCCCTGCTTCAGGGTCTCCCCGGCGTCGATCATCGACAGCATCGCGTGCGCGACGTCCGCGCGCGCGATGAAGCGGCCCTTGGGCGGGAAGCCGCCGATCACGGTGCGGTAGCGGCCGGTGAGCGGCTTGTCCTGCAGCCGCGGCGGCCGTACGGACGTCCAGTCCGTACCGCTGCGGGCCAGGTCGGCCTCCATCTCGCCCAGATCGGCGTAGACGTCCTTGAGGACCGCAGACACCAGAGTGCGCATCCCGCGGTCCAGGGCGCCCTCGCCCTCCGCGGCCGGCCCGACCGGACCGGCGCTGACGACCAGCAGCCGGCGGGTGCCCTCCGCCTCCATGGCGCCCAGGACGGTACGGGTCAGCCGGGTGGTCACACCGGCGTCCTTGCGGCTGCGCGCGCCCAGGCCGGACAGGACGGCGTGCCGGCCCCGGACGGCGGTGCGCAGCTCCTGCGGGTCGGTCAGGCCGCTGCGGACGACCTCCAGGCGATCGCCGGTGAGGCCGAGCCTGGCCGGGTCCCGGACGACAGCCGTGACCTCGTGACCGGCGTCCAGGGCCTGGCGGACCAGTTCCCGGCCGATCCCCCCGGTGGCACCGAAGACGGTCAGCTTCATGGCGGCTCCCCCTGCTCGTCAGGTGGGTGAGTGCTTACTCACCTCGTTGTCCCCTAGAGTGGGTAAGCACTCACCCACCCGTCAAGTCCGAAAAGGAGCCCCGTGGAGACCAAGCCGGCGCGGGTCCGCATCCTCGACGCCGCCCACGAACTGATGCTCACCGTCGGGCTGGCCCGCGCCACCACCAAGGAGATCGCCCGCGCGGCCGGCTGCTCCGAAGCGGCCCTCTACAAGTACTTCGACAGCAAGGAAGAGCTGTTCGTGCAGGTCCTCGACGAGCGCCTGCCCCGGCTCACCCCGCTGCTGCGCAGCCTCTCCGCCGAACCGGGGCAGGGCACCCTGGAGGGCAACCTCACCGAGATCGCCCGCGAGGCCGCCCTCTTCTACGAGCAGAGTTTCCCGATCGCCGCCTCCCTGTACGCCGAGACCCAGCTCAAGCAGCGCCACTACGACGCCCTGCGCGCCATCGGCTCCGGCCCGCACCTGCCCATCCAGGGCCTCGACTCCTACCTGCGCGCCGAACAGGCCGCCGGCCGGGTCCGCGCCGACGCCGACACCTACGCCGCCGCCTCCCTGCTCCTGGGCGCCTGCGCCCACCGCGCGTACGCCTACGACGCCGTGGCGAACGGCGAACGGCCGCCGGTGGAGGAGTTCGCCGCCCGGCTCGCCTCCACGCTGCTGGGCGGAATCTCCGTTGCGGACCGGCCCTGAGGCCCGCGACCCAGCTGCCATGAGGCACCGCACATGAGGCACCGCACATGCGGCTGAGACTGCGCGAGTTCCGGCCCCGGACGGGCCCGTACGCGTACCGGATCGTCCAGCCCCGGCACACCCTGCGCCACACCTCCCTGCGCGCCCCCGATTCCCGTCGGGATGCTCTGCGGCGACCACGACGGGCTGGACCGGCTCGCGGGCCTGTTCGCCTTCGCCGCCTGCTCCCGGCACACGATCGTCCACGTGCCGCTGCGTGACGGTGTCCCGCCCCCCGAGGGCGTCGGCGACACCGTCGACCTCGTCCTCGCCCACCACGGCCTCGGGCTGCGCCCCGGCCAGTGGCCCGAACTGCGCCGGAGGCTGCGGCAGGGCACCCCGCTGACCGGGCGCACCGACGAGTCACGCACCGCCCGGGACGCCGCCGCCTGGCGCGAGCGCCGGGAGCGGGCCGGCTCCCGGGACGATCTGCGGCACGCCACGCGCGCGCGGACGTTCTTTCTCTTCGGCAGCCGGGACGTGTTCGCCGAGACGGCCACCGCGCTCGCGTACGCCGCGGCCCGGGGGCCGTACCGGAAGGGCGTCGCCAAGGGCCGTCCGGCGCTGATGGCGGTGCTGCCGGAGCTGGTCCAGCCGCCCGGCGGTGGACACCCGGTCGAGGTGCTCGTCTGCTTCCGGGCCTATCCGCCCTACGCCCACTTCAGGCGGCCGGGCGCGCCAGCCAGTCGTCCACGCCGGCCAGCAGCCGCTGCCTGACCTTCTCCGGGGCGGCGGAGCCCCGCACCGACTGCCGGGCCAGCTCCGCCAGTTCGGCGTCGGTGAAGCCGTGGACGTGGCGGGCCAGCTCGTACTGCGCGGCCAGCCGGGAACCGAACAGCAGCGGGTCGTCGGCGCCCAGGGCCATCGGGACGCCCGCCTCGAAGAGGGTGCGCAGCGGCACGTCCTGCGGCTTCTCGTACACACCGAGGGCGACGTTCGAGGCCGGGCACACCTCGCAGGTCACGCCCCGCTCCGCCAGCCGCCTCAGCAGCCGCGGGTCCTCGGCCGCCCGCACCCCGTGCCCGATCCGCGTGGCGTGCAGGTCGTCCAGGCAGTCCCGGACCGACGCCGGGCCGGTCAGCTCACCGCCGTGCGGTGCCGACAGCAGACCGCCCTCGCGCGCGATGTGGAAGGCCCGGTCGAAGTCCCGGGCCAGGCCCCGCCGCTCGTCGTTGGAGAGCCCGAAGCCGACCACGCCCCGGTCCGCGTACCGCACGGCCAGCCGGGCCAGCGTGCGCGCGTCCAGCGGGTGCTTCATGCGGTTCGCGGCGACCAGGACACGCATGCCGAGGCCGGTCTCCCGGGACGTCGTGTCCACCGCGTCCAGGATGATCTCCAGGGCCGGGATCAGCCCGCCGAGCCTGGGCGCGTACGACGTCGGGTCCACCTGGATCTCCAGCCAGCCCGAGCCGTCCCTGACGTCCTCCTCAGCGGCTTCCCGGACCAGGCGCTGGATGTCCTCCGGCTCGCGCAGGCAGGAGCGCGCCGCGTCGTACAGCCGCTGGAAACGGAACCAGCCCCGCTCGTCCGTGGCGCGCAGGCTGGGCGGTTCCCCGCTGGTGAGGGCTTCCGTCAGCGCGTCGGGCAGGCGGACGCCGTACTTGTCGGCCAGTTCCAGGACCGTCCCCGGCCGCATCGAGCCGGTGAAGTGCAGGTGCAGATGGGCTTTCGGCAGCTCAGAGAGGTCACGTACACGCTCCATCCCAGGATCCTGCCGTACCCACCCGTCATACCGGTAGCCGTTTCCCCGTACGTGGTCTTGCTCGCACAAACGAACAGGGGCACCCCGCGGGCTTGCGGGGTGCCCCTGTGTCATGAACGGGCCGGTCAGTCCCTGGCCTCCGCCAGCAGCTTCTGGATCCGGCTCACACCCTCGACGAGGTCCTCGTCGCCGAGCGCGTACGACAGCCGCAGATAGCCCGGCGTGCCGAAGGCCTCACCCGGGACGACCGCGACCTCGGCCTCCTCCAGGATCAGCGCGGCCAGCTCGACCGAGTCCTGCGGGCGCTTGCCGCGGATCTCCTTGCCGAGCAGCGCCTTGACCGAGGGGTAGGCGTAGAACGCGCCCTCGGGCTCCGGGCAGACCACGCCGTCGATCTCGTTGAGCATCCGCACGATCGTCCTGCGGCGCCGGTCGAACGCCTCGCGCATCTCCGCGACGGCCTCCAGGCCACCGGAGACGGCGGCCAGGGCGGCCACCTGGGCGACGTTGGAGACGTTCGAGGTGGCGTGCGACTGCAGGTTCGTCGCGGCCTTGACGACGTCCTTCGGGCCGATGACCCAGCCCACGCGCCAGCCGGTCATGGCGTACGTCTTCGCCACGCCGTTGACCACGATGCACTTGTCGCGCAGCTCGGGCAGGAGCGCCGGCAGGGACACCGCGGCGGCGTCGCCGTAGACCAGGTGCTCGTAGATCTCGTCGGTGAGCACCCACAGGCCGTGCTCGACGGCCCAGCGGCCGATCGCCTCGGACTCGGCCTCGGAGTACACGGCGCCGGTCGGGTTGGACGGGGAGACGAAGAGGACGACCTTCGTCTTCTCCGTGCGCGCCGCCTCCAGCTGCTCCACCGAGACGCGGTAGCCGGTCGTCTCGTCGGCCACGACCTCCACCGGGACACCGCCGGCCAGGCGGATCGACTCCGGGTACGTCGTCCAGTACGGCGCCGGGACGATGACCTCGTCGCCCGGGTCGAGGATCGCGGCGAAGGCCTCGTAGATGGCCTGCTTGCCACCGTTGGTGACCAGGATCTGCGAGACGTCGGGCTCCCAGCCGGAGTCGCGCAGCGTCTTCGCGGCGATCGCGGACTTCAGCTCGGGCAGGCCGCCGGCCGGCGTGTAGCGGTGGTACTTGGGGTTCTTGCAGGCCTCGACGGCCGCCTCGACGATGTAGTCCGGGGTCGGGAAGTCGGGCTCACCGGCGCCGAAGCCGATCACCGGACGCCCGGCGGCCTTCAGGGCCTTGGCCTTGGCATCCACGGCGAGGGTGGCGGACTCGGAGATCGCGCCGACTCGGGCGGAGACCCGGCGCTCGGTGGGTGGGATTGCAGCGCTCATGCCGCCCATCGTTCCAGACCGGAAATCCCCCCGGCACACGGGTTTCACAGACTGAACAGCAAGGGGTCGAGGCGTGAACAGGGATCCGAATACGGCCCCGGGCCAGGACGATCTTTGGCGGAGCGGTCCCGGACGGGCACTTTCTGTTCGACGCCGGGGCGTGGAGCACGTACACTCTCACCTCGTTGGCCTCCGGCAGCCGCCGCCGAAACCGGTGCACACCGAGCACTCGGTCGGATGCGGTACGTTGGGGGACACACAAAGGGTCGTAGCTCAATTGGTAGAGCACCGGTCTCCAAAACCGGCGGTTGGGGGTTCAAGTCCCTCCGGCCCTGCTACACACACCGCCAGGATGTGTGCGCAGGTACGTACAGCAATGCACCGCCGTGCGGCTCAGAAACCGGGCGCGGCACGGCCACGACCCGGGACCAGGTGAGGACAATGACGGACGCCGTGGGCTCCATCGACACGCCTGATGCCCAGGACGAGGTGCCCGAGTCCAAGAAGACTCGCAAGGGCGGCAAGCGCGCCAAGAAGGGCCCGCTCAAGCGCCTCGCTACGTTCTACCGCCAGATCATCGCGGAACTCCGCAAGGTCGTCTGGCCCACGCGTAACCAGCTGACTTCGTACACCACTGTGGTGATCTTCTTCGTCGCCATCATGATCGCGCTGGTGACCGTGATTGACTATGGGCTCAACCACGCGGCCAAGTACGTCTTCGGCTGAGCCAAGAGCGAAGGGCGCCGTGGCACCGGCGCCCGTTTTCGCATGTTCCACCCCTCTGTATCCAGGAAGAAGCAGCCATCGTGTCTGACCCGAACCTGAACGACGACGCCACTGAGCCCCGCGGGCTGGCTGCCGACACGGCGGATGACGAGCTCGACATCGTCGAGGGCGCGGACGAGCAGGACGAGTTCGAGGCTGCCGAGGCCGAGGCGGGGGAGCCGGCCGAGGTTGCCGCCCTGCACATCGAGGACGAGGGCGACCACATCGCCGAGACCGACGAGGACATCGAGGCCGGAGCCGTCGAGACCGACGAGGACGTCGAGACGGACACCGACGAGGACGTCGAGGCCGGCACCGACGAGGACGTCGCCGTCGCGGAAGCCGCGGAGGAAGAGCCGGCCGCCCCGGTCGACCCGATCCAGGCCCTGCGCGAGGAACTGCGCACCCTGCCCGGTGAGTGGTACGTCATCCACACCTACGCCGGTTACGAGAACCGCGTGAAGACCAACCTGGAGCAGCGCGCCGTCTCGCTGAACGTCGAGGACTACATCTTCCAGGCCGAGGTGCCGCAGGAGGAGGTCGTCCAGATCAAGAACGGCGACCGCAAGACGATCAAGCAGAACAAGCTGCCGGGTTACGTCCTGGTTCGTATGGACCTGACCAACGAGTCCTGGGGTGTCGTCCGCAACACCCCCGGAGTCACCGGCTTCGTCGGCAACGCCTACGACCCGTACCCGCTGACCCTGGACGAGATCGTCAAGATGCTCGCCCCGGAGGCCGAGGAGAAGGCCGCCCGCGAGGCCGAGGGCAAGCCCGCCCCGCAGCGCAAGGTCGAGGTCCAGGTGCTGGACTTCGAGGTCGGCGACTCGGTCACCGTCACCGACGGTCCGTTCGCCACGCTGCAGGCGACCATCAACGAGATCAACCCCGACTCGAAGAAGGTCAAGGGCCTGGTGGAGATCTTCGGCCGGGAGACCCCGGTCGAGCTGTCCTTCGACCAGATCCAGAAGAACTGAGCGCATCCCCCGAGAGCGCCCCGCCGGTCAGCACCGGACCGGGGCGCTCTCGCCGTGTCCGGCCCGCCGTCGTCGGCACGGTGGCCGCACTCGCGCTGCTGGCGGTGACGTACGCCGTCTTCCTCCCGGCGGCCTGGCTGCGCACCGAACTGCGCGGCGCGGAGCCGACCGCCGCCACCTTCCACGGCGGAGCCTGCCTCCTCGGCGGCTGCACGGTGACCTACCCCTTGGCGGGGGAGCAGGTGACCGCCGGTCTGCCGGTCGGCACGCGCGCGGGGGACCACGCCGAGGGCGACACCGTGTACGTGCGCTCCGCGCCCGGTGAGCCGGAGCGGGCCGTGCTCGCCGCGGACACCGGCCGCGGGACGGTGGCCGCACTGCTCGCGGTGCCCGTCGGCGCGACCCTGCTCGCGCTGCTCGCCGCAGCCGTTCACGTACTGCGCGACCGACGGCCCGAAGGCCCGCACAGACCGCCTGACCTGGGCGATTTCATGTCCTGAGGGGACAGCGGCTATCGTTGTGCGGTATGCCATCTGTGGGATCATGCATCGGCGTGGATCCGGTTGACGCGGATGGCAGTCAACCTCTCAGTAAGGACCCGGAGAGAGCATGCCTCCCAAGAAGAAGAAGGTCACGGGGCTCATCAAGCTCCAGATCCAGGCCGGTGCGGCCAACCCGGCTCCGCCGGTCGGCCCCGCGCTGGGTCAGCACGGCGTGAACATCATGGAGTTCTGCAAGGCCTACAACGCCGCGACCGAGTCGCAGCGCGGTTGGGTCATCCCGGTGGAGATCACGGTCTACGAGGACCGCTCCTTCACCTTCATCACCAAGACGCCGCCGGCCGCGAAGATGATCCTCAAGGCCGCGGGTGTCGAGAAGGGCTCCGGCGAGCCGCACAAGACCAAGGTCGCCAAGATCACCGAGGCGCAGGTCCGCGAGATCGCCCAGACCAAGATGCCCGACCTCAACGCCAACGACCTGGACGCCGCGGCGAAGATCATCGCCGGTACCGCGCGTTCCATGGGCGTCACGGTCGAGGGCTGATCCCCACCCCCAGCAGTCATGCGGCCGTAGCCGGTCGCACGTGGCAGGGCCTGCTCGGCCCGCACCACGACTCCTTTCAGAACACACAGGAGCAGTTGTGAGCAAGCGCAGCAAGGCTCTCCGCGCTGCGGACGCCAAGATCGACCGGGAGAAGCTGTACGCCCCGCTCGAGGCGGTCCGTCTCGCCAAGGAGACCTCCACCACCAAGTTCGACGGCACCGTCGAGGTCGCCTTCCGCCTGGGTGTCGACCCGCGTAAGGCCGACCAGATGGTCCGTGGCACCGTGAACCTTCCGCACGGCACCGGCAAGACCGCCCGGGTCCTGGTCTTCGCGACCGGTGACCGTGCTGCGGCCGCGGAGGCCGCGGGCGCCGACATCGTCGGCTCCGACGAACTGATCGACGAGGTGGCGAAGGGTCGTCTGGACTTCGACGCCGTCGTCGCCACCCCGGACCTCATGGGCAAGGTCGGCCGCCTCGGCCGCGTCCT
Organism: Streptomyces sp. NPDC042638; assembly: GCF_040647235.1. Classification (NCBI taxonomy): domain Bacteria; kingdom Bacillati; phylum Actinomycetota; class Actinomycetes; order Kitasatosporales; family Streptomycetaceae; genus Streptomyces; species Streptomyces sp. NPDC042638. The sequence goes on along the minus strand of NZ_JBEZBT010000004.1, from coordinate 83,792 downwards.
CGGCCCGCGTGGTCTGATGCCGAACCCGAAGACCGGCACCGTCACCCCCGACGTCGCCAAGGCCGTCACCGAGATCAAGGGCGGCAAGATCGAGTTCCGCGTCGACAAGCACTCGAACCTGCACTTCATCATCGGCAAGGCGTCCTTCGACGACTCGCAGCTGGTGGAGAACTACGGCGCCGCGCTGGAGGAGATCCTCCGTCTGAAGCCGTCCGCCGCCAAGGGCCGGTACATCAAGAAGGCCGCCATCAGCACCACGATCGGCCCCGGCATCCCGGTCGACCCCAACCGCACCCGCAACCTCCTCGTCGAGGAGGACCCGGCCGCCGTCTGAGCCTTCGCTCAGCCCGGTAGCCGCGTCAGGTACGCGTAAGGAAGAGGGCGGGCCCTGGAACCCTGGAGGTTCCGGGCCCGTCCTTTCTTTGTGCGACCTTTCGCACGTCTGTCAGTGGCCTGGGCTACGGTGCAGGCACAGGACACGTATCAGGGGTGGGACTAATCATGAAGAGCACGACCGCGCGCCGGGCGACCCTTTCCATAGCGGTGGTGGCCGCGCTGACCGGAGTGGCCGCCTGCGGCTCCTCCGGCTCCGACAAGGGCGGTGACAAGGCGGCCGGCAAGACCGCGATCCACGTCAGCCCCATCGCCGCTCTGCGTTCTGCCGAGCAGTCCACCGACAAGGCCGAGTCGGCCAAGGTGCGCTCCACCACGTCCGTCGGCGACCTCATGGCGATGACCGCGAACGGCGCCCTCACCTGGGACAACGGCCTCAAGGGCAACCTCACCATCACGTACACCGGCGGCCAGATGGCCGAGATGATGAAGAAGGCCGGCACCCAGTCGATGGAGGCCCGGTATCTGCCGGACGCCTACTACGCGCACATGGGCGACGCCTTCGCCCAGCGGGCCAGCGGCAAGCACTGGCTCAAGTACTCGTACGACGACCTCGCCAAGCTCGGCGGCGCCTCCGGTTCGTACATGAAGGACCAGATCCAGAACGCGACGCCGAACCAGTCCGTGAAGATGCTGCTGGCCTCCGGCGATGTCAAGAAGGTCGGCGAGGAGAAGATCTCCGGCGTCGCCACGACCCACTACTCGGGCACGGTGAACGTCGCCGACCTCGCGGACAAGACCACCAACCTCAGCGCGAGCCAGCTGTCGGCCCTGAAGAAGCAGCTCAGCCAGGCGGGCGTCACCACGGACACCGTCGATCTCTGGATCAACGACCAGAACCTGCTGGTCAAGAAGACCGAGAAGGCCGCCACGGCCCAAGGCACCATGACCAACAGCACCCTCTACACCGACTACGGCGTGAAGGTCACCGCCGAGGCTCCTCCGGCCTCCGACACCAAGGACTTCGCGGACATGATGAAGGCCGGCGGCACCGCGGCGGGCGGCACCGGCACCGTCTCCTGAGCCAGGCGCCACCCAGGAGACCCTGAGGAACGCGCGACCGGCGGATGCGCCGGGCACCCGGAACGTGCGTTCCTCGGGGCAGCTCCACAGCTCCCCGGGCCACCCGGTTTCCCGAGCCGCCTGGTTTCCCGGGCCGCACAGCTTCTGGAGCCGCACCGCTCGCCGAGCCGCACAGCTCCCCACAGCCCCCGGCTTCCCGGGCCGCCCGCCTCCCCAAAGCCGCCCAGCTCCCCGGGCCAGCCGCCCGGCTTCCTGAGCTTCACAGCTCCCGAGCCCCGCAGCTCCGCGAGCCGCGCGGTCCTGTGAGGGCCGCCGCCCTCCCCGCCCGGGCGCCACGTCGACACGGTCGTCACCGCCGTCCGGCCGGCAGTGGACGGCGGCCGCGTGGTCCCGCGAGGCCGGCCGCCTTGCGCTCGCCGCCCATCGCGCCACTCCGCGTCCTTCGTGGTCTCCGGCCGTCTCGGCTGAGGCCCGCGCACGCTCCCGGTCCCGGCGTCGTACGCGCGGCCGTCCCGGCCGTGGCCCGCGCACCCTCCCGGCCCGGCGTCGTACACGCAGCCGTCTTGGCTGAGACCCGCGCACCCTCCCTGCCCGGCGTCGTACACGCAGCCGTCTTGGCTGAGACCCGCGCACGCTCCCGCCCGGCGTCGCGCGTCGCATACTCCGCCGCATCGTCGGCGTCGTACCCGCTGCGGCGCCTAGCCCGTGCGCGCCGCACGTGGGGCCGGGTGCGGCCCCGGAGCGCGTCCGTCGGCACGGCCGTCACCGCGTCCGGTCGGCCGCGGACAGTCCGATTTGCTCGGTGGCGCCCCGGTCCCGTACTCTCTTCCAGAAGCCAAAGACCGCTGGTCGTTGCCGTGCGCTTGAACAAGGGTGCGGTGGCCGAAGGATCCGCTGAAAAGTGGACGACCCGCGCAGGTGATTGAGGAAGAACTCCCGGAGTGCGCGCGCCGAGCGCGTGTGCGACCGGTCGAGTCCGCCCCGAGCGCCTGCGCCGGGGCGTTTCGTTTCCCCAGTCCTCCTTCGGGTCCGCGCGGTCCGAATCACCCGGAAGGAGGCCGAGGCTCTATGGCGAGGCCCGACAAGGCTGCCGCGGTTGCGGAGCTGACGGACAAGTTCCGCAGCTCCAACGCCGCCGTGCTGACCGAGTACCGCGGTCTCACCGTGGCGCAGCTCAAGACGCTGCGCCGGTCGCTCGGTGAGAACGCCCAGTACGCCGTGGTGAAGAACACGCTGACCAAGATTGCGGCCAACGAGGCCGGGATCACGCTCGACGACCAGCTCTTCGCTGGTCCGACGGCCGTCGCCTTCGTCACCGGTGACCCGGTGGAGTCGGCGAAGGGTCTGCGTGACTTCGCCAAGGACAACCCCAACCTCGTCATCAAGGGCGGTGTCCTTGACGGCAAGGCGCTGTCCGCCGACGAGATCAAGAAGCTTGCGGACCTCGAGTCCCGCGAGGTTCTGCTCTCCAAGCTGGCGGGTGCCTTCAAGGGCAAGCAGTCCCAGGCTGCTCAGCTCTTCCAGGCCCTCCCCTCGAAGCTCGTCCGCACCGTGGACGCTCTTCGCGCCAAGCAGGAGCAGCAGGGCGGTGCCGAGTAATTCGGCTCGCTTTCTGATCCTCGCCGCCTGAGGCGGCAGGGTCGCAGCGGGCCCGACGTACGCCCGCCACTCATGTACATCCGGCACCAGCCGAATTAGTGGAAGGATCGCCCACCATGGCGAAGCTCAGCCAGGAAGACCTGCTCGCGCAGTTCGAGGAGATGACCCTCATCGAGCTCTCCGAGTTCGTGAAGGCCTTCGAGGAGAAGTTCGACGTCACCGCCGCCGCCGCGGTCGCCGTCGCCGGCCCCGCGGGCCCGGCCGCCCCGGCCGAGGCCGAGGAGGAGAAGGACGAGTTCGACGTCATCCTCACCGGCGCCGGTGACAAGAAGATCCAGGTCATCAAGGTCGTGCGTGAGCTGACCTCCCTGGGTCTGAAGGAGGCCAAGGACCTCGTCGACGGCACCCCGAAGCCGGTCCTCGAGAAGGTCAACAAGGAAGCCGCCGAGAAGGCCGCCGAGTCCCTCAAGGCCGCCGGCGCCTCCGTCGAGGTCAAGTAAGACCCTTCGGGTCCCCAGGGACTCGAACGCGCGCTGAACGCGGTCTCGTGGGGCGCTGAATCCGGCGCCCTCGGGCTGTAACGCGAACGCACCGAAGAGCGATCATCCATCCGGGTGGTCGCTCTTCGGCGTATCCGGAGGACCGACCGCGGTTGCCTTGCACTCGCTGCGGCGAGGGGTATGGTGATCTTCGTTGTGTCACCGGACGGCCTGCTTCCGGCAGGGGGGCCTTGACGAACCGCACGCAGCGCGCAATTCTCAGGACGCGTCGTCACAAGGATCCGAATCCGAGGCATGGATCGACGACGAAGAGGGCAGTATCACCGTGCGTTGAGGGCAACAGGCCGAGAGCGTTGAACAAGGGCGTTGAGCACAACGAGGGTCTTCGAAAACCCGCACTGGACATCAGTGTGCCAAGTGGCTACACTGACCCTTTGCGCTGCCTGTTAGCTGCCCCCTGCCCGTCACCAGGGGTCTGCCCTCACTTGACCACAGTCGACTGAAGCCCCCCTGACCTGGGTTTCTGTCCCTGTGTGCGGGGGAGGGACCGGTACGCGCGTAGTGAGTCCGAGCCCTCGGAAGGACCCCCTCTTGGCCGCCTCGCGCACTGCCTCGACCGCGAATACGAACAACGGCGCAAGCACCGCCCCGCTGCGCATCTCCTTTGCAAAGATCAAGGAGCCCCTCGAGGTTCCGAACCTGCTCGCGCTGCAGACCGAGAGCTTTGACTGGCTGCTCGGCAACACCGCCTGGCAGACTCGGGTCGAGGAGGCTCTGGAGAACGGTCAGGACGTCCCCACCAAGTCCGGTCTGGAGGAGATCTTCGAGGAGATCTCCCCGATCGAGGACTTCTCCGGGTCGATGTCGCTGACGTTCCGGGACCACCGCTTCGAGCCGCCGAAGAACTCCATCGACGAGTGCAAGGAGCGCGACTTCACGTACGCCGCCCCGCTCTTCGTCACCGCCGAGTTCACCAACAACGAGACCGGTGAGATCAAGTCCCAGACGGTCTTCATGGGCGACTTCCCGCTCATGACGAACAAGGGCACCTTCGTCATCAACGGCACCGAGCGTGTCGTTGTGTCTCAGCTGGTCCGTTCCCCCGGTGTCTACTTCGACTCCAGCATCGACAAGACGTCCGACAAGGACATTTTCTCCGCCAAGATCATCCCGTCCCGGGGTGCCTGGCTGGAGATGGAGATCGACAAGCGCGACATGGTCGGTGTCCGCATCGACCGCAAGCGCAAGCAGTCCGTCACCGTGCTGCTGAAGGCGCTCGGCTGGACCACCGAGCAGATCCTCGAGGAGTTCGGCGACTACGAGTCGATGCGCGCCACCCTGGAGAAGGACCACACCCAGGGCCAGGACGACGCGCTGCTCGACATCTACCGCAAGCTGCGTCCGGGCGAGCCCCCCACGCGTGAGGCCGCGCAGACGCTGCTGGAGAACCTCTACTTCAACCCCAAGCGCTACGACCTCGCCAAGGTCGGCCGCTACAAGGTCAACAAGAAGCTGGGTGCGGACGCTCCGCTGGACGCGGGCATCCTGACCGTCGAGGACATCATCTCGACGATCAAGTACCTGGTGCAGCTGCACGCCGGCGAGACCGAGACCACCGGTGACAACGGCGACACGATCGTCGTCGAGACCGATGACATCGACCACTTCGGCAACCGCCGTCTGCGCAGCGTCGGTGAGCTGATCCAGAACCAGGTCCGTACGGGTCTCGCCCGTATGGAGCGCGTCGTGCGTGAGCGCATGACGACTCAGGACGTCGAGGCGATCACGCCGCAGACCCTGATCAACATCCGGCCGGTCGTCGCCTCCATCAAGGAGTTCTTCGGCACCAGCCAGCTGTCGCAGTTCATGGACCAGAACAACCCGCTGTCGGGTCTCACCCACAAGCGCCGTCTGTCGGCTCTTGGCCCGGGTGGTCTCTCCCGTGAGCGGGCCGGCTTCGAGGTCCGCGACGTGCACCCGTCGCACTACGGCCGTATGTGCCCGATCGAGACGCCCGAAGGCCCGAACATCGGTCTGATCGGCTCGCTCGCCTCCTACGGCCGGGTAAACGCGTTCGGTTTCGTCGAGACCCCGTACCGCAAGGTCATCGACGGCCAGGTCACCGACGAGGTCGACTACCTGACCGCCGACGAGGAGGACCGCTTCGTCATCGCGCAGGCCAACGCCACGCTCAATGACGACCTGCGCTTCGCCGAGGCCCGCGTGCTCGTCCGCCGCCGTGGCGGCGAGGTCGACTACGTCGGCCCCGAGGACGTGGACTACATGGACGTCTCGCCGCGCCAGATGGTGTCGGTCGCGACCGCCATGATCCCGTTCCTCGAGCACGACGACGCCAACCGTGCCCTCATGGGCGCGAACATGATGCGTCAGGCCGTGCCGCTGATTAAGTCCGAGGCCCCGCTCGTCGGCACCGGCATGGAGTACCGCTCCGCCGTCGACGCCGGTGACGTGGTCAAGGCCGAGAAGGACGGTGTGGTCCAGGAGGTCTCCGCGGACTACATCACCACCGCCAACGACGACGGCACGTACATCACGTACCGCCTGGCCAAGTTCTCCCGGTCCAACCAGGGCACCTCGGTCAACCAGAAGGTCATCGTCAACGAGGGCGACCGCATCATCACGGGCCAGGTGCTCGCCGATGGTCCGGCCACCCAGAACGGCGAGATGGCCCTGGGCAAGAACCTGCTCGTGGCGTTCATGCCCTGGGAGGGTCACAACTACGAGGACGCGATCATCCTGTCGCAGCGCCTCGTGCAGGACGACGTCCTCTCCTCGATCCACATCGAGGAGCACGAGGTCGACGCCCGTGACACCAAGCTGGGCCCCGAGGAGATCACCCGGGACATCCCGAACGTCTCCGAGGAGGTCCTCGCCGACCTCGACGAGCGCGGCATCATCCGCATCGGTGCCGAGGTCATCGCCGGCGACATCCTCGTCGGCAAGGTGACCCCGAAGGGTGAGACCGAGCTGACCCCCGAGGAGCGCCTGCTGCGCGCGATCTTCGGTGAGAAGGCCCGTGAGGTCCGTGACACCTCGCTGAAGGTGCCGCACGGCGAGACCGGCAAGGTCATCGGTGTGCGCGTCTTCGACCGCGAGGAGGGCGACGAGCTGCCGCCGGGCGTGAACCAGCTGGTCCGCGTCTACGTCGCGCAGAAGCGCAAGATCACCGACGGTGACAAGCTCGCCGGCCGCCACGGCAACAAGGGTGTCATCTCCAAGATCCTGCCGATCGAGGACATGCCGTTCCTGGAGGATGGCACCCCGGTCGACATCATCCTCAACCCGCTGGGTGTGCCGTCCCGAATGAACCCGGGACAGGTGCTGGAGATCCACCTCGGCTGGCTCGCCAGCCGCGGCTGGGACGTCTCCGGTCTCGCCGACGAGTGGGCCCAGCGCCTGCAGGTCATCGGCGCCGACCAGGTCGCCCCGCGCACCAACGTCGCGACCCCGGTCTTCGACGGTGCCCGCGAGGACGAGCTGGCGGGTCTGCTGCAGCACACCATCCCGAACCGCGACGGCGACCGTCTGGTCCTCCCGTCCGGCAAGGCGCGGCTGTTCGACGGCCGTAGCGGTGAGCCGTTCCCGGACCCGATCTCCGTCGGCTACATGTACATCCTGAAGCTGCACCACCTGGTCGACGACAAGCTGCACGCCCGCTCGACCGGTCCGTACTCGATGATCACCCAGCAGCCGCTGGGTGGTAAGGCCCAGTTCGGTGGCCAGCGGTTCGGTGAGATGGAGGTGTGGGCCCTCGAGGCCTACGGCGCCGCGTACGCCCTCCAGGAACTGCTGACCATCAAGTCCGACGACGTCACCGGCCGCGTGAAGGTCTATGAGGCCATCGTCAAGGGCGAGAACATCCCCGAGCCCGGCATCCCCGAGTCCTTCAAGGTGCTCATCAAGGAGATGCAGTCGCTCTGCCTGAACGTGGAGGTGCTGTCCAGCGACGGTATGTCCATCGAGATGCGCGACACCGACGAGGACGTCTTCCGCGCTGCGGAGGAGCTCGGCATCGACCTGTCCCGGCGCGAGCCGAGCAGCGTCGAAGAGGTCTGACGGGAGTCCGGTAGGGGCCTCGCCACCGTGTGAGGCCCCCGCCGACCCCCAGGCCCCCGTATCAGACCAAAGACTTTCGACCCTGAGAGGGATTGACGCATAGTGCTCGACGTCAACTTCTTCGACGAGCTCCGGATCGGCCTGGCCACCGCTGACGACATCCGTCAGTGGAGCCACGGCGAGGTCAAGAAGCCCGAGACGATCAACTACCGCACCCTGAAGCCCGAAAAGGACGGACTCTTCTGCGAGAAGATCTTCGGTCCGACCCGGGACTGGGAGTGCTACTGCGGCAAGTACAAGCGTGTCCGATTCAAGGGCATCATCTGTGAGCGCTGTGGCGTCGAGGTCACGCGCGCCAAGGTGCGCCGTGAGCGGATGGGCCACATCGAGCTCGCCGCGCCCGTCACGCACATCTGGTACTTCAAGGGTGTCCCCTCGCGCCTCGGCTACCTGCTGGACCTGGCGCCCAAGGACCTCGAGAAGGTCATCTACTTCGCCGCGTACATGATCACGTACGTCGACGAGGAGCGCCGTACCCGCGACCTGCCCTCCCTGGAGGCGCACGTCTCGGTCGAGCGCCAGCAGATCGAGAACCGTCGCGACGCCGACCTCGAGGCCCGCGCCAAGAAGCTCGAGACCGACCTGGCCGAGCTGGAGGCCGAGGGCGCCAAGGCCGACGTGCGCCGTAAGGTGCGCGAGGGTGCCGAGCGCGAGATGAAGCAGCTGCGCGACCGTGCGCAGCGCGAGATCGACCGTCTCGACGAGGTGTGGAACCGGTTCAAGAACCTCAAGGTCCAGGACCTGGAGGGCGACGAGCTGCTCTACCGCGAGCTGCGTGACCGCTTCGGCACGTACTTCGACGGTTCGATGGGTGCCGCGGCGCTGCAGAAGCGCCTGGAGTCCTTCGACCTCGACGAGGAGGCCGAGCGCCTCCGCGAGATCATCCGCACCGGCAAGGGCCAGAAGAAGACCCGTGCGCTCAAGCGCCTCAAGGTCGTCTCCGCGTTCCTGCAGACCAGCAACAGCCCCAAGGGCATGGTGCTGGACTGCGTGCCGGTCATCCCGCCGGACCTGCGTCCGATGGTGCAGCTGGACGGTGGCCGCTTCGCGACCTCCGACCTGAACGACCTGTACCGCCGTGTCATCAACCGCAACAACCGCCTGAAGCGGCTTCTCGACCTCGGCGCGCCCGAGATCATCGTGAACAACGAGAAGCGCATGCTCCAGGAGGCCGTGGACGCCCTCTTCGACAACGGTCGTCGTGGTCGTCCGGTCACCGGTCCCGGTAACCGCCCGCTGAAGTCCCTCAGCGACATGCTGAAGGGCAAGCAGGGTCGTTTCCGTCAGAACCTGCTCGGCAAGCGAGTCGACTACTCGGCGCGTTCCGTCATCGTCGTCGGCCCGCAGCTGAAGCTGCACCAGTGCGGTCTGCCCAAGGCCATGGCGCTGGAGCTCTTCAAGCCGTTCGTGATGAAGCGCCTGGTGGACCTGAACCACGCGCAGAACATCAAGAGCGCCAAGCGCATGGTGGAGCGCGGCCGCACGGTCGTGTACGACGTCCTCGAAGAGGTCATCGCCGAGCACCCGGTGCTGCTGAACCGTGCTCCCACCCTGCACCGCCTCGGCATCCAGGCCTTCGAGCCGCAGCTGGTCGAGGGCAAGGCCATCCAGATCCACCCGCTCGTCTGCACCGCGTTCAACGCGGACTTCGACGGTGACCAGATGGCCGTGCACCTGCCGCTGTCCGCGGAGGCGCAGGCCGAGGCCCGCATCCTGATGCTGTCCTCGAACAACATCCTCAAGCCGGCCGACGGCCGCCCGGTGACGATGCCGACCCAGGACATGGTCCTCGGTCTGTTCTTCCTCACCACCGACGGCGAGCTGCGTGACACCAAGGGCGAGGGCCGCGCGTTCGGCTCCACGGCCGAGGCGATCATGGCGTTCGACGCCGGCGAGCTGGCGCTGCAGTCGCAGATCGACATCCGCTTCCCGGTGGGCACCATCCCGCCGCGCGGCTGGATGCCGCCGGCCCGCGAGGAGGGCGAGCCCGAGTGGCAGCAGGGGGACTCGTTCCGCCTGCGCACCACCCTGGGCCGCGCGCTCTTCAACGAGCTGCTGCCCGAGGACTACCCGTTCGTCGACTACTCGGTGGGCAAGAAGCAGCTCTCCGAGATCGTCAACGACCTGGCCGAGCGCTACCCCAAGGTCATCGTGGCGGCGACGCTCGACAACCTGAAGGCGTCCGGCTTCTACTGGGCGACCCGTTCCGGTGTCACCGTGGCCATCTCCGACGTCGTCGTTCCCGAGGCGAAGAAGGAGATCGTCAAGGGCTACGAGGCGCAGGACGAGAAGGTCCAGAAGCAGTACGAGCGCGGTCTGATCACCAAGGAAGAGCGCACTCAGGAGCTCATCGCGATCTGGACCAAGGCGACCAACGAGGTCGCCGAGGCGATGAACGAGAACTTCCCCAAGACCAACCCCATCTTCATGATGGTTGACTCGGGTGCCCGAGGAAACATGATGCAGATGCGGCAGATCGCCGGTATGCGTGGTCTGGTGTCGAACGCGAAGAACGAGACCATCCCGCGTCCGATCAAGGCGTCCTTCCGTGAGGGCCTGTCCGTGCTGGAGTACTTCATCTCCACGCACGGTGCCCGTAAGGGTCTGGCGGACACCGCCCTGCGTACCGCCGACTCGGGTTACCTCACCCGTCGTCTGGTCGACGTCTCGCAGGACGTCATCATCCGCGAGGAGGACTGCGGCACCGAGCGCGGTCTCAAGCTGGCCATCGCCGAGCGCGGCGCCGACGGCGTCCTGCGCAAGGCGGACAACGCCGAGACCAGCGTGTACGCGCGCTGCCTCGCCGAGGACATCGTCGTCGACGGCAAGGTGCTCGCCCCGGCGGGCGTCGACCTCGGTGACGTCCTCATCGACCAGCTGGTCAAGGCCGGCGTCGAGGAGGTCAAGACCCGCTCGGTCCTGACCTGTGAGTCCGCCGTCGGTACCTGCGCGATGTGCTACGGCCGTTCGCTGGCCACCGGCAAGCTGGTCGACATCGGTGAGGCGGTCGGCATCATCGCCGCCCAGTCCATCGGTGAGCCCGGTACCCAGCTGACGATGCGTACCTTCCACACCGGTGGTGTGGCCGGTGACGACATCACCCAGGGTCTGCCCCGTGTCGTCGAGCTCTTCGAGGCCCGTACCCCGAAGGGTGTCGCCCCGATCTCCGAGGCCTCCGGCCGCGTGCGGATCGAGGAGACCGAGAAGACCAAGAAGATCGTCGTCACCCCGGACGACGGCAGCGACGAGACGGCGTACCCGATCTCGAAGCGTGCCAAGGTCCTGGTCCGCGAGGGCGACCACGTCGAGGTGGGCCAGCAGCTCACCGTGGGTGCCACCAACCCGCACGACGTACTGCGCATCCTGGGTCAGCGTGCCGTCCAGGTCCACCTGGTCGGCGAGGTCCAGAAGGTCTACAACTCGCAGGGTGTGTCGATCCACGACAAGCACATCGAGATCATCATCCGGCAGATGCTCCGCCGCGTGACGATCATCGAGTCCGGTGACGCCGAGCTGCTGCCCGGCGAGCTGGTGGAGCGCTCGAAGTTCGAGACCGAGAACCGTCGTGTGGTCCAGGAGGGCGGTCACCCGGCCTCCGGTCGTCCGCAGCTGATGGGTATCACCAAGGCCTCGCTGGCGACGGAGTCCTGGCTGTCGGCCGCCTCCTTCCAGGAGACGACCCGAGTCCTGACGGATGCGGCGATCAACGCCAAGTCCGACAGCCTCATCGGCCTCAAGGAGAACGTCATCATCGGTAAGCTCATCCCGGCCGGTACGGGTCTGTCCCGCTACCGCAACATCCGGGTCGAGCCGACCGAGGAGGCCAAGGCCGCGATGTACTCGGCCGTCGGCTACGACGACATCGACTACTCGCCGTTCGGTACGGGCTCCGGCCAGGCCGTTCCGCTGGAGGACTACGACTACGGTCCGTACAACCAGTAAGCGAGCAGTCCGAGGGGCGGCCACTCCATCCGGGGTGGCCGCCCCTCGGCGTTGCCGGGGCCTGAGGGCCTCCAGGCGGCCGCCAGGGACCTCGCGGCGCCAGGACCGGGGCCCCGTGCCGTCCAGGCCGGCGGAGTGACCCCGATGCCCTCTGGCGGCGCTCGGTGGCGTGAGGGAGAGGGCCGGCGCATGTGTCCGCACACGGGCCCGGAATCAGCGATTCGAAGATCACCCGGCGAGCGGGGGCTTGACATGTTTCGCTGGAAGGAGCCACCGAGTCTCATTTGTTTTGACCGCAGCGAATGAGGTAGGTACGCTCAGACCTTGTGCCTGGGGTGTGCCCTGGCTCCTGTGCGTGCCTGTGAACCGCATGGCGAGCCGTGAGCGGCCACCGTGATCTGCGCCCTTTCCGCCTTGCGGCGGGAGTCTGGCGGATTCGACACACCCGACCGCGTGGGTCGGTGATGTTCCAGGTTAGCTTCACCATTCGGCACACAGAAACCGGAGAAGTAGTGCCTACGATCCAGCAGCTGGTCCGCAAGGGCCGGCAGGACAAGGTCGAGAAGAACAAGACGCCCGCACTCGAGGGTTCCCCTCAGCGTCGTGGCGTCTGCACGCGTGTGTTCACGACCACCCCGAAGAAGCCGAACTCGGCCCTGCGTAAGGTCGCGCGTGTGCGTCTGACCAGCGGTATCGAGGTCACTGCTTACATTCCGGGTGAGGGACACAACCTGCAGGAGCACTCCATCGTGCTCGTGCGCGGCGGCCGTGTGAAGGACCTGCCCGGTGTTCGCTACAAGATCATCCGCGGTTCGCTCGACACCCAGGGTGTCAAGAACCGCAAGCAGGCCCGCAGCCGCTACGGCGCCAAGAAGGAGAAGTAAGAATGCCTCGTAAGGGCCCTGCCCCGAAGCGCCCGGTCATCATCGACCCGGTCTACGGTTCTCCTCTTGTCACGTCGCTCATCAACAAGGTGCTGCTGAACGGCAAGCGCTCCACCGCCGAGCGCATCGTGTACGGCGCCATGGAGGGCCTGCGCGAGAAGACCAGCAACGACCCGGTCATCACGCTGAAGCGCGCGCTGGAGAACATCAAGCCCACGCTTGAGGTCAAGTCCCGCCGTGTCGGTGGCGCCACCTACCAGGTGCCGGTCGAGGTCAAGCCCGGCCGCGCCAACACCCTGGCGCTGCGCTGGCTGGTCGGTTACTCCCGCGCCCGTCGCGAGAAGACCATGACCGAGCGTCTCCTCAACGAGCTTCTCGACGCCTCGAACGGCCTCGGTGCGGCCGTGAAGAAGCGCGAGGACACCCACAAGATGGCCGAGTCCAACAAGGCCTTCGCGCACTACCGCTGGTAGTCGCTACCCACATCGAGACCGAGAGAAGACTGAAGCCTTATGGCTACCACTTCACTTGACCTGGCCAAGGTGCGCAACATCGGCATCATGGCCCACATCGACGCGGGCAAGACGACCACCACCGAGCGGATCCTGTTCTACACCGGTGTGTCTTACAAGATCGGTGAGGTCCACGACGGCGCTGCCACCATGGACTGGATGGAGCAGGAGCAGGAGCGTGGCATCACGATCACCTCTGCTGCCACCACCTGTCACTGGCCGCTGGAGAACGTCGACCACACCATCAACATCATCGACACCCCGGGCCACGTCGACTTCACCGTCGAGGTGGAGCGCTCCCTGCGCGTGCTCGACGGTGCCGTGACGGTGTTCGACGGTGTCGCCGGTGTTGAGCCCCAGTCCGAGACGGTGTGGCGTCAGGCGGACCGCTACGGCGTGCCGCGTATCTGCTTCGTCAACAAGCTCGACCGGACCGGTGCCGAGTTCCACCGCTGCGTCGACATGATCTCTGACCGCCTGGGCGCTCAGCCGATCGTGATGCAGCTGCCGATCGGTGCCGAGGCCGACTTCAAGGGCGTCATCGACCTCGTGACGATGAAGGCCCTGGTCTGGTCCGCCGAGGCCACCAAGGGCGAGATGTACGACACCGTCGACATCCCGGACACGCACACCGAGGCTGCCGAGGAGTACCGCGGCAAGCTGCTCGAGGCCGTGGCCGAGAACGACGAAGAGATCATGGAGCTGTACCTGGAGGGCCAGGAGCCTTCCGTGGAGCAGCTGTACGCCGCGATCCGTCGTATCACCATCGCGTCCGGCAAGGGCACCGGCACCACCGTCACCCCGGTGTTCTGCGGTACCGCGTTCAAGAACAAGGGCGTCCAGCCCCTGCTCGACGCGGTCGTGCGCTACCTCCCGTCCCCGGTCGACATCGAGGCCATCGAGGGCCACGCGGTCAACGACCCGGAGGAGGTCGTCCGCCGCAAGCCGTCCGACGACGAGCCGCTGTCCGCGCTGGCGTTCAAGATCATGAGCGACCCGCACCTCGGCAAGCTCACCTTCGTCCGGGTCTACTCGGGCCGCCTGGAGTCCGGCACCGCGGTGCTGAACTCCGTCAAGGGCAAGAAGGAGCGCATCGGCAAGATCTACCGCATGCACGCCAACAAGCGTGAGGAGATCGAGTCGGTGGGCGCCGGCGACATCGTCGCCGTCATGGGCCTGAAGCAGACCACCACCGGTGAGACGCTGTCCGACGACAAGAACCCGGTCATCCTGGAGTCCATGGACTTCCCGGCGCCGGTCATCGAGGTCGCCATCGAGCCCAAGTCGAAGGGCGACCAGGAGAAGCTCGGCGTCGCGATCCAGCGTCTCGCCGAGGAGGACCCGTCCTTCCAGGTCCACTCCGACGAGGAGACCGGCCAGACCATCATCGGCGGTATGGGCGAGCTGCACCTCGAGGTGCTGGTCGACCGCATGCGCCGTGAGTTCCGGGTCGAGGCCAACGTCGGCAAGCCCCAGGTCGCGTACCGTGAGACGATCCGCAAGGCCGTCGAGCGCGTGGACTACACCCACAAGAAGCAGACCGGTGGTACCGGTCAGTTCGCCAAGGTGCAGATCGCGATCGAGCCGATCGAGGGTGGCGACACCTCGTACGAGTTCGTGAACAAGGTGACCGGTGGTCGTATCCCGAAGGAGTACATCCCTTCGGTCGACGCCGGTGCGCAGGAGGCCATGCAGTTCGGCATCCTCGCCGGCTACGAGATGACCGGTGTCCGCGTGACGCTGCTCGACGGTGCCTACCACGAGGTCGACTCCTCCGAGCTGGCGTTCAAGATCGCCGGTTCGCAGGCCTTCAAGGAGGCCGCGCGCAAGGCTTCGCCCGTGCTCATGGAGCCGATGATGTCCGTCGAGGTCACCACGCCCGAGGACTACATGGGTGAGGTCATCGGCGACATCAACTCCCGCCGTGGTCAGATCCAGGCCATGGAGGAGCGGGCTGGTGCCCGCGTCGTCAAGGGCCTCGTGCCCCTGTCGGAGATGTTCGGCTACGTCGGCGACCTCCGCAGCAAGACGTCGGGTCGCGCAAGCTACTCGATGCAGTTCGACTCCTACGCCGAGGTTCCGCGGAACGTCGCCGAGGAGATCATCGCGAAGGCCAAGGGCGAGTAACGCACCGCGTTCACACGCCGTAGGCTTGACTCCGGAGCCTCACGGGGCATTCCACCGTAATCACGGAGGAATGTCCCGGGTTCCGGGCCTTTACAGCAAAGATCACCTGGCGCCGATGAAGTAAGGCGTACAGAACCACTCCACAGGAGGACCCCAGTGGCGAAGGCGAAGTTCGAGCGGACTAAGCCGCACGTCAACATCGGCACCATCGGTCACATCGACCACGGTAAGACGACCCTCACGGCCGCCATTACCAAGGTGCTGCACGACGCGTACCCGGACCTGAACGAGGCCACCCCGTTCGACAACATCGACAAGGCGCCCGAGGAGCGCCAGCGCGGTATCACCATCTCCATCGCGCACGTCGAGTACCAGACCGAGGCGCGTCACTACGCCCACGTCGACTGCCCTGGTCACGCGGACTACATCAAGAACATGATCACCGGTGCCGCGCAGATGGACGGCGCGATCCTGGTGGTCGCCGCCACCGACGGCCCGATGCCGCAGACCAAGGAGCACGTGCTCCTGGCCCGCCAGGTCGGCGTTCCGTACATCGTCGTCGCCCTGAACAAGGCCGACATGGTGGACGACGAGGAGATCCTGGAGCTCGTCGAGCTCGAGGTCCGTGAGCTCCTCTCCGAGTACGAGTTCCCGGGCGACGACGTTCCGGTCGTCAAGGTCTCCGCGCTCAAGGCCCTCGAGGGCGAGCAGGAGTGGGTCGACTCCGTCCTCAACCTGATGAAGGCTGTCGACGAGTCGATCCCGCAGCCCGAGCGCGACGTCGACAAGCCGTTCCTCATGCCGATCGAGGACGTCTTCACGATCACCGGTCGCGGTACGGTCGTCACCGGCCGTATCGAGCGTGGTGTCCTGAAGGTCAACGAGACCGTCGACATCATCGGCATCAAGACCGAGAAGACCACCACCACGGTCACCGGTATCGAGATGTTCCGCAAGCTGCTCGACGAGGGCCAGGCCGGTGAGAACGTCGGTCTGCTGCTCCGCGGCATCAAGCGCGAGGACGTCGAGCGCGGCCAGGTCATCATCAAGCCGGGCTCGGTCACCCCGCACACCTCGTTCGAGGCTCAGGCCTACATCCTGTCCAAGGACGAGGGCGGCCGTCACACGCCGTTCTTCAACAACTACCGCCCGCAGTTCTACTTCCGTACGACGGACGTGACCGGCGTCGTGACCCTCCCCGAGGGCACCGAGATGGTCATGCCGGGTGACAACACCGAGATGACGGTGGAGCTCATCCAGCCCGTCGCCATGGAAGAGGGCCTGAAGTTCGCCATCCGTGAGGGTGGTCGCACGGTGGGCGCCGGCCAGGTCACCAAGATCAACAAGTAAGTTCCGCTTGCTTGAAGGTCAACCGACCTGAAGGTCTCTGACCTGCGAGAGGCCCGTACGACTTCGGTCGTACGGGCCTCTTCCGCATTACCGGCTCCCTGTCGTTCCGGGGTTGCGCGCACGGTTCTCCGCGTGAGTACCGTGCCGCCCGCCGACGGGTCCGACCAGCCTCCCCTGTCCGACGAGCAGTGGGCGGCGTTCCTGCGCGACGCCGTCCGGCGCCCCAGGGAGCCGTCCGCGCGCGCCAGGACGCGGCTGGGCCGGCTCCGGGCCGGAGTGCGCCGCGGGCTCCGGCGTCCCGCCCGCTTCTCGGTGCGCGCCGGCGTACAGGCGGTCGTGCCCTGGCCGGCCGCGGCGGCCGTGGTGGTCTACGGCGCCTGGGAGCGGGGCCTGCTCTCCTGGGCCCGTGGGGACGCGTCGCCCGCCGCCGACCGACTCCTCGCACACGATCACCGGTCAGCCGTCCTACACCCTGAGAGGGGGAGACGCATGGTCGGCGTGTGGTGGTGGGGGAGGCACCGGGGCCGGTGGCGGCAGGAACTCGGTGAGACGGTGGGCGAGCAGTGCGGCCGGGTGGCGGGAGTTGGGCGGAAGATTCGCGGTCAGTGCACGGTGTACGGCCTCGGGGGCGACACCGCGTTCGAACCAGGCGGCGACGGCCGGGGTGAGGCGGCGGGTTCTGCCTCCGGTTCCGGCCCCGGTTGCGGTTCGGCGGGCTGAGGCGGGGGAGCGGCAGGTGGCCGTGGAGGCTGACTGCCACTCGGTTCGGGGTGGTCGGGAGTGCGGGTGGCCAGGGGCTGGTTGTACGAGACCGTGTACGTGACGATCCGGCCGCTGGGCAGGCGCGCGCGGATACGAGCCAGGTAGCCGTGGGCCTCCAGCTCGCGCAGGGCTGCCGCGATGCGGGTCTCGCCCTCGGGGAAGCGGGTGGCGAGAGTCTTGATGTCTACGCGGGTGCCGGAGGGCAGCGACTGGAGGTGGCAGGCGAGGCCGATCGCGGTGAGGGTCAGCCGGCGGTGGAGGCTGGTGGGGTCGGGTGGGTCGGTTCTCCCCCGGCCCGGTCATGGCAAGTATTGACCTCGCCCACGGCCGGGGCGCCGGTCACCGGGGCGGGGCGGGGCGGGGCGGGGCGGATCGCGATGCGGTGGGGCGGGTGCTCACCTCCGCCCAGACGGTCTTGCGCGGGTACCGCCCCTCGGTGACGCCCCAGCGGTCGGCGAGGGCCGCCACGAGCAGCAGGCCGCGGCCTGATTCGCCGTCCTCGGCCGGAGTGGTGAGCCGGGGCAGCCGGTCACCGCGCGTGTCGGTGACCTCGATGCGGAGCGTGCCGCCGGCGACGTAGAGCAGCAGCTGGAAGTCACGGCCGGGGACCCGGCCGTGGGTGGCGGCGTTCGCGGCGAGTTCGGCCACGATCTGCGTCGGTGCCTCCAACGGCAACCCCCACGTGCGCAGTTGCTGCTCGCTGAGCAACCGGGCGAGGCGGGCCCCGCGTGGCGTGGGGGACAGGCGGAGGCTGAAGTGAGGGATGTGCCCGTCGTGTTGGTTTTCAGGGGCAGCCGTTTCTTGATTCACGTCACTGAGCGTGGCGGAGTCTGCTTCCGTGAAGGGAGTGACTACGCCTGTACGTACGGCGACTGTCCAGGCTTTGTCTCGGCTGTCCCACCTGTCTCGGGCGTTGTACGGGTACGAGTGCGCGCCGCAGGAGGAGCGATGGGTGAGGGAGTGGACGAGGCCGGCTGGGACGTCGAGCCCGGCGACGAGATCGAGCCGGTGGTCCAGGCGGTGGGTCGCCTGCTCAAGGTCTGCCGGGAGGCGGCCGGGGTCTCGGTGCCAGAGCTTGCCGAGGCCATGGGGTACGGCGAGGACATGATCCGCAAGATCGAACGCGGGGCGCGGATCCCCCGGCCGGAGCTGCTGGACAGAGCGGACACGTTCCTGAAGGCGCAGGGCCACCTGAGGGCCTTCACGGAGGACATGAAGAAGGCCCGCTATCCGAAGAAGGTGCGGGAGCTGGCGGAGATGGAGGGGCGGGCGGTGGAGATGTTGCTGTACAGCAACCACAACATCCACGGCCTGTTGCAGACCGAGGAGTACGCGCGAGCGCTGCTGCGCACCTGGCGCCCGGCCTACTCGCCGGATCAGCTGGAGCGCATGCTGGCTGGGCGCATGGCCCGGAAGTCCGTCTTCGACCGCTCGCCCGCACCGGAGTTCAGCTTCGTCCAGGAAGAGGTGACGCTGCGGCGCCCGGTCGGGGACACATGGTGCTGCGCCGACAGCTCGAACATATGCTGGAAGTAGCTAAGTTGCCGTTCGTGGAGCTACAGGTGATGCCGACCGCGCGGGCGAATCACCCCGGGACGGGTGGGCTGATCGAAGTGCTGAAGTTTCTGGACGGAACAGCAGTTGGGCGTACCGACGGTGACTTCTCTGGTCGTCCGGTCTCGAACCCGAGGCAGCTCCGTGTCCTCGACCTGCGCTATGGCATCATCCGGGCTCAGGCGCTCACGCCAGAGGAGTCTCTGGTCTTCATCGAGCAAGCGCTGGGAGAACTATGAGCACCTCGGAACTCCGCTGGTTCAAGAGCAGCTACAGCAGCAGTAGCAACGGCAACGACTGCCTCGAAGTCGCCCCCACCCCCACCACCATCCACATCCGCGACTCCAAGCGCCCCGACGGTCCCCGTCTCACCGCCACCCCGGCCGCCTGGGCGGCGTTCGTGGACCTGGCCCGGCGGTCTTGAGCGACAGCTGAGTACACGTACTCAGGCGCCCCCGACGTCACGCCCCTAAGCTCCACCCCGTGACACGCGGTCATCACGGCATGACCGCACCGCCGTCACGAAAAGGGGGAGTACGCGCTCATGGCGTGGGACGAGTGGGAGCAGCTCAAGTCCAGCGCGGCCCAGCGAATGCGGATCGACCATGTGCCCGCCGACCCCGGCGGGGGCGGCGGGGCGGGTCCGGACCTGAAGGCGTCGAAAGGTCCGTGGACGAAGGCGTCCGGAGTGGCGGAGGACCTGCGGAGCGCTACCGACTCGGCGCTCACCGACCTGACGACTGCCCATGAGGGCGCCAAGGCCGGAACCGAAGGCTTCACCAGTACCGATGCATTGCACGAGATCCTGCCCACCTGGGAGAAGCGGCTGACTGCGGTGCGCGACGAGTGCGGTCGGTTGCACGCGCGTTAGCCAGGAGCGGACGCGACTTCGGCGAGATCGATCCGGCTGTCGCGGGCAAGGTCGACGGCGTGCGCGTTCCCGACAAGCCCGACTGGGCCCGGTGAGGTGAACGGTGCCCACCTGGCAGCAGTTACGTGACGCGAACGCGAAATGACGCGGCTCAGCCGCAATTACCAGTACCTGCATGGTGAATGCGGTCTCGTCCGCACGGCCCTGAACGGCCTCGCCTCGGAACTGGTCGACCTTCAGAAGAAGTTACAGCAGGCCCTCGATGACGCGGCGGATCTTGGCTTCACGGTCAACGAGGACGGCTCGGTCGAGTATCCGCACAGCACGCAGCTTCCGCTCGCCGCCGGTGCGGCGGCCGGCAAGGGTGTTGCCAAGCCGGGTGCCCCGGTGCCCTTCCTGCCCGGCGCCGGAGAGGCGCAGGGCGACCCCGACAAGGGCAGGGCCGAGGACATCGCCGAACGCATCCGGCAGGCGGTGAGCAGCGCCGTCGAGATCGACAACCGGTACGCCGGGATCCTGCGCCGGCTGAAGGCGCCGGACGGTCTGGAAGTCACCGACGACATGCTCATGGACGAGGCCCGTGACATGGGCGAGGTCCAGAAGGCGGCAGGCAAGTACCTCGGCGACGATCACATCCCGCACGACAAGTCACCGGCCGAGAACGGGAAGTGGTGGGACGGGCTCACGCAGGAACAGCGTGAGGAGTACCAGACGCTGTTTCCCGCGGAGATCGGCGCGCTCGACGGCATACCGAGCGCGGTGCGCGACTCGGCGAACCGCACGGTGTTGGACGAGGTCCATGCTCAGGTCCGGCACGACCTGTACCAGTTGGGTCCGGAGCCGCCCAAGACGATCGTCACGGCGGCCGGGGTCGTCCGCAATCCGGAGTGGACCGCCTGGGACGCCCTGGGAGGCAGTCGACCTCCACCATTACCTGGATCGGATACGACGCTCCGCAGGACATCCTCACCGACTCCCCGCGGTCCAGCTATGCCTATCACTCGGCGCCCACCCTCAACACCTTCATGGACGGACTGCAGACAGCCCAGGGTGGTCCGAACGCAAGCCACACCACGCTCATCGGCCATAGCTACGGGACGACTGTGATCGGTGCGGCCGCCAAAGAGCACCACATTGCGGCCGATGACATAGTCGTCGCCGGCAGCCCCGGCATGCTTGTCGGCGACGCGGGTGACCTGGGCGTGGGCAAGGACCATGTCTGGTCCGAAGCTGCCGGCTCCGACCCGGTGCCGTACATCGGCAGGGATTTCCTCGGGGGCTGGAAGTGGGGGGTGGACACCTACCACGGTGTGCCCTACAACGCGGGATACATCCAGACCATCCCGTCTGACGAGTCATTCGGTGCCCACAGGATGGACGTGGACACCAGTGGTCACAGCGGGTACTGGACAGAGAGATCAACGAGCATAAAGACCCAGGCGGCGGTGGTCGTCGGCCGCTACGACAAGGTCCAGGAGGACAATTGACCCGCCGCCTCAGTGACCGTCCGGGGCTTCGCCGGCTGGGCGTCGCCGTCGCCTGTGGCCTCATCTTCCTCACCGGAACGGGGTGTTCAAGCACGATGGATCACGATGAAGCCTCCGTCCCGGGGCACGAGACCAGCGGATCGAAGGCGGTCTACCCGGATGTCGGCAAGGCCAAGGACAAAGCGAAAGCGGTGTCCAGCCAGATCTATGAGCTGATCGACATTCGGACCGGGAAGGTGACCCAGCCGGGCCCCAGTGTCGCCACCTGCGACCAAGACCCTGATCATCTGTACCAGACCGTTCACGCCTGGTCCGTCTACGGCGTCTCGGAGGACGAGCTGAAGGCCGGTTTCCGGCGCCTCAAGGAAGGTCTCCCAGGGAAGGGCTGGAAGATCGTTCAGTATGGACCGAACAAGAGCAAGGACCGGACGCTGGAGATGACAGCGGACTCCCGGACCGAGCCCTTCTCGGTGAACGTGGAACTCTGGGTGTCCAGCCCGACGGCCGGCCGCGAGCCGGAACCCAAGATCCTCGTCAACGTCGTATCCGGCTGCTGGCGAGCGCCCAAGGGTACGGACCTGAACACGGAGTACTGACCCGTGTCCGGCCACGCCATCGGCAGCGACTGGACGCCCCGAGAAAAAGGAGCGCGCTGCAGAAGAGACCCTGGGCGGCGTTCGTCGGACCGGCCCGGCGGTTCTGGGCGACAGCTGAGTACACGTACTCAGGCGCCCCCCGATGCCACGCGCTTAAGCTCCGCACCGTGGCACGAGATCATTACGGCAGGACCGCACCGCCGTCATGACTGGGGGGAGTACGCGCTGATGGCGTGGGACGAGTGGGAGCGACTGAAGGCGGACGCCGCGGCGCGCGGGTCCACGGGGATGCAGTTGAACCATGTTCCGTCGGAGCCGGGCGGCGGTGGCGCCGGTGACCTGAAGTCGGACAAGAAGGCCTGGACGAAGGCCGGCGAGGACACCAAGGGGTTGCAGGACGGCATCTCCAAGGCCCTGGGCAAGCTGGACCACGGGCAGAGCGGACTCGGCGAGCTGTCCGGCGTGCAGTCCGCGGCGGCGCAGCGGGAGCTGTACGAGTCCTGGAAGAAGTACGTGGGGGACGTCAAGGGCCGTTGTGGTGAGCTGGGCGGCCTCATGGAGAAGTCCGGGCGCGACCTGTCGATGACCGACGCCGAGGTGAAGGCGGAGCTGGACAAGGTCAAGGACAAGTACCAGGACACCGAGGCCGTCGGCGGCCAGGCGAAGGGCCGGTGACCGCGGCCGTGGACATCGCGACGCTGCAGGCGCTGAAGCCCTCGGAGTTCCAGGAGGCGGCCGACGGCTACCGGGCCGCGAGCGATATGGCGAGCGCGGCCAAGGAAACGGTGGAGAACCAGATTGCCGCCGGTATCCGCAACCAGCTGAAGGGCGAGGCGGCCGGCGCGGCCCTGCGGGAGCTGAAGGAGCTGGGCAAGGACTTCCACTACGCCCAGACCGAGTGCGCGCTGGCCGGTACCGCGCTGAACGGGTTCGCGTACGACATGGCCGCCGCGAAGCGGAAGCTGGAGGCGGCTCTGGAGGACGCCAAGGCGGCCGGGTGCACGGTCGGCGCGGACGGTTCGGTCACCTTCCCGGCCGGTGGCGAGGAGGTCGACGGCAAGGTGCCCGAGGGCGGCACCGTGTCCGCCTCGGCCAGTTCGACGGACGCGACGGCCAACGCGATCGAGCAGCAGGCCATCCACCAGCACCCGAACCCGAACTTCGGCAAGGCCATCGGCTTCGCGAACCGCATCGGGGACGCGCTGAAGGAGGCCGCGGACGCGGACGCCAAGTGGGCGCCGAAGCTGCGCGCGCTGAAGGCCGACGACGACCTGGTGGTGTCCGGCCGGGACTGGACCGACGTCAAGAGCGACACCGACGGTGTCGTGAAGGGTGCCGACGCCTACGCCCGCTCCCTTCCGAAGCCGCCCAAGGACGGTGATCCGGAGCTGGTCGCCCACTGGTGGGCGGACCTGACCGACGAGCAGAAGGCGGCCTACGTCTCCATGCACCCCGACTCCATCGGAGCCATGGACGGCCTCCCCGCCACCGTGCGGGACGAGGCCAACCGCGTCGTGCTGGCCGAGAGCCGGGCCGGCTACCAGGACAAGCTGGACGCCTGGATGGGGAAGGAGCCCGACCGCTACGCCCCCTACATCAGCCCGATCACCGGCCGTGAGGTGAAAGGCGCCCAGATCGAGACCGAGGAGTGGAAGGAGTGGAACAGGAAGAAGGAGGCCCTGGAGGGCCGCATCCGGGGCATGGACGCCATCCAGTCGCGCTTCGACAGAACCGGGACCGACGGCCTGCCCGAGGCCTACCTGCTCGGCTTCGACCCCGAGGGCAAGGGCCACGACGGCAAGGTCATCATCGCCAACGGGAACCCGGACACCGCCGACCACACCGGCATCTACGTCCCCGGCACGGGCACCCTCCTGCCGGACATCCAGAAGGACATGGGCCGCGGCGAGATCCTGTGGCACGAGACCAACCGGTACGCACAGGGGCAGAAGGTCTCCACCATCACCTGGTTCGACTACGACGCGCCCCTGCAGGCGAAGCCGTTCGAGAAGGGCGGCGGCCTGTTCCCGGAGGCGATGTCGGACGAGTGGGCGGCCAAGGGCGGCCCGGGACTGTCGCACTTCCTCGACGGCAACCTCGAAGCGCACCGCATGGCGTCCGGCAACACCCACCTGGGCCACACCACCCTGATGGGCCACAGCTACGGCACCACGCTCATCGGCGACGCGGCGAAGTCGCGGGTGTGGCCCGAGGGCGCGCTGCCGGTGGACGACGTCATCGCCGTGGGCAGCCCCGGCATGCAGGCCAAGCGGGCCGCGGACCTGGGCATCCCCCAGGGGCACATGTGGGCGGAGCAGGGCGGTGGCAACGACGCGGCGGTGCGCATCGGCGGGAAGTACCTGGCCGGCCTCGGCGACGACTGGACGATCCCGACCGACCCGGAGTTCGGTGCCAACATCATGGAGTCGGACGCCGGGGACCACGGCGCCTTCTGGGACGAGGGCTCGACGAGCCTGCGCAACCAGGCCCTCGTGATGGCAGGCCAGTACGACAAGGTGACCCTTGAATAAGACATACGCGACCGTTGTCAGCGCGGCTCTGACCGCCATCCTCTTGGGAGGCTGCTCTCAGGTGAGCGGAGAGAAGGACGAGAAGAAGGCCGCCGTCCGCGACGAGCGAGCGGTAAAGCAGAGCGTCGAGCGGGCATCCAGCGAGATCCTCGACATCCTGGCGGTGAAGGGCAAGGTGACCCGGTCGGGCGCCGTGGCCACCCCGTGCTCGTCGTACCCGGAGGGCAGCGGGGTGCACCGCATGCGGCATCCGTGGAGCGTCTACGGCGTGCCGGGCGACGATCTCGAACAGGCCATGGACCGCCTGCGCACGCAGTTGCCGGCCAAGGGCTGGAAGATCGTCAAGGACGGCCCCGACAAGAGCCGGGCGAAGCTCCCGCAGATCGTGGCCAACTCGTCCGACGGCCGTCTCTCCGCCGACCTGCGGCTGTGGCGGGAGCCCGCCGGCAGCGAGCGCTCGTCCATGATCGAGGCCACGGTGGTGTCCGACTGCTTCCGCAGCGGGCCCGGCGGCACCACCGGGACGGGCTGACGCCGGTGATCGGCCGGACCCGTACCGAGTGCACGTCGGCGCGATGCAGAAGAAGTCCGGTCTCCGAGGTGTCCGCGCGGGCTGGCATCGTTCGCCCGGTCCGCGCTGAAGGCCTTCGCCGGGCACGAGGCGGAGCGGCGCGGCTGCGGCAAGGTGCGGATCATGGACCGGCCGTGACCGCCTCACCAGTTTGACCTACGTCACCTTCGGGGTAATCTCTACGGCTCGATTGGCGGTCTGCCTGCCCCATATGGCAGACTGTCCGAGTTGCTCGGTCGAGTGTTGATGCTGCGCGCCTCCCGCCGGGAGGACCGGAAGCGAGTCCCACAGTACTCGTCGCCCTAACTGCCTTCGGGCAGCACTGGGGCGGACGTACGGGAATCTTCCGGGAAGTGTGAGCGCGACACCGGCCAGGCGCCCGGTGGGCCCGAGGTCCCCGGTCCGCGGTTTCCGGAAGGGCCGTGTGCATTCCGCAGGGATGTTCGAACAAGGGACATCTGTGTCAGCGGGAGAGCGACACGCCCGACCGCGTGGGTCGGAGAAACGACGGCAGCACAAGGAATCCACCGGGTTCCAGAGCGTAAGAGAGACAGGACTACTGAGTAGCCATGGCGGGACAGAAGATCCGCATCCGGCTCAAGGCCTACGACCACGAGGTCATCGACTCCTCGGCGAAGAAGATCGTCGAGACGGTGACCCGCACTGGTGCGTCGGTCGCGGGCCCGGTGCCGCTGCCCACTGAGAAGAACGTGTACTGCGTCATCAAGTCGCCGCACAAGTACAAGGACTCGCGCGAGCACTTCGAGATGCGCACGCACAAGCGCCTGATCGACATCCTCGACCCGACCCCCAAGACCGTTGACTCTCTGATGCGACTCGACCTCCCGGCCGGTGTCGACATCGAGATCAAGCTCTGAGGGCTGGTGATCTGAGAATGGCTAAGCAGATCAAGGGCATCCTGGGCGAGAAGCTCGGCATGACGCAGGTGTGGGACGAGAACAACCGTGTTGTTCCGGTCACCGTCGTCAAGGCCGGCCCCAACGTCGTCACCCAGGTCCGCACGAACGACGTCGACGGCTACGAGTCCGTCCAGATCGCGTTCGGCGAGATCGACCCGCGCAAGGTGAACAAGCCCCTCAAGGGCCACTTCGCCAAGGCCGACGTCACTCCCCGCCGCCACCTCGTCGAGATCCGTACCGCTGACGCCAGCGAGTACACCCTCGGCCAGGAGATCACCGCCGAGGTGTTCGAGGCCGGCATCAAGGTCGACGTGACCGGCAAGAGCAAGGGCAAGGGCTTCGCCGGTGTCATGAAGCGTCACAACTTCAAGGGCCTCGGCGCCGGACACGGCACCCAGCGCAAGCACCGCTCGCCCGGTTCCATCGGTGGCTGCGCCACCCCGGGCCGCGTGTTCAAGGGCCTCCGCATGGCGGGTCGCATGGGCAACGAGCGGGTCACCACCCAGAACCTGACCGTCCACGCCGTTGACGCGGAGAAGGGTCTGCTGCTCATCAAGGGCGCGGTTCCCGGTCCGAACGGCGGCCTCGTCCTGGTCCGCACCGCGGCCAAGGGGGCCTGAGGTAACCGATGAGCACTGTTGACATCCTTTCGCCGGCGGGCGACAAGGCCGGTTCCGTCGAGCTCCCCGCGGAGATCTTCGACGTGGAGAAGATCAGCATTCCGCTGATCCACCAGGTCGTCGTCGCGCAGCTGGCCGCTGCCCGTCAGGGCACGCACAAGACCAAGACCCGTGGCGAAGTCCGTGGTGGCGGCAAGAAGCCGTACCGCCAGAAGGGCACCGGCCGCGCCCGTCAGGGCTCGACCCGCGCGCCGCAGTTCGCCGGTGGTGGCGTCGTGCACGGTCCCGTGCCGCGTGACTACTCGCAGCGCACCCCGAAGAAGATGAAGGCCGCGGCCCTGCGCCACGCCCTCACCGACCGGGCGCGTCACAACCGCATCCACGTCGTCTCCGGCGTGGTCGAGGGCGCGAACCCCAGCACCAAGGCCGCCAAGAGCCTGTTCGGCAAGATCTCGGAGCGCAAGAACCTGCTCCTGGTCGTCGACCGCTCCGACGAGGCCGCGTGGCTGTCCGCCCGCAACCTGCCCCAGGTCCACATCCTGGAGCCGGGCCAGCTGAACACGTACGACGTTCTCGTCTCGGACGACGTGGTCTTCACCCAGGCCGCTTTCGAGTCCTTCGTGTCTGGCCCCAAGGCCGCTGACACCGAAGGGAGCGAGGCCTGATGGCTACGCGTCACCCGAGCATTGCCTCCAAGGCCGCCAAGGCTGCCAAGGCCGCGCGCGTCGCCAAGGCGCGTCGCCACGCCACCGAGGGCAAGAACACCGTCGAGACCCCGCTGAGCAAGTCCTTCACGGACCCCCGTGACGTGCTGCTCAAGCCGGTCGTCTCCGAGAAGAGCTACGCGCTCCTCGACGAGAACAAGTACACGTTCATCGTCGCCCCGGGCGCCAACAAGACCCAGATCAAGCAGGCCGTGCAGGCGGTCTTCGACGTCAAGGTCACCGGGGTCAACACGATCAACCGCCAGGGCAAGCGCAAGCGCACGAAGACCGGCTTCGGTCAGCGTGCCGGCAGCAAGCGGGCGATCGTGACCCTCGCCGAGGGCGACCGTATCGACATCTTCGGCGGTCCGACCGCGTAAGCGGGTCGGATCGTCCGATATCGGACGAGGACTGAGAAATGGGAATCCGCAAGTACAAGCCGACTACGCCGGGCCGTCGTGGCGCCAGCGTTGCCGACTTCGTCGAGGTCACGCGGTCCACGCCGGAGAAGTCGCTGGTCCGCCCGCTGCACAGCAAGGGCGGCCGTAACAACGCCGGTCGTGTGACCGTTCGCCACCAGGGTGGCGGACACAAGCGCGCCTACCGAGTGATCGACTTCCGTCGTCACGACAAGGACGGCGTGCCGGCGAAGGTCGCGCACATCGAGTACGACCCCAACCGCACCGCGCGCATCGCGCTGCTGCACTACGCCGACGGCGAGAAGCGCTACATCCTCGCCCCGCGCAACCTGCAGCAGGGTGACCGCGTCGAGAACGGTCCCGGGGCCGACATCAAGCCGGGCAACAACCTGGCGCTCCGCAACATCCCGGTCGGTACCACGATCCACGCGATCGAGCTCCGTCCCGGTGGCGGTGCCAAGTTCGCCCGCTCCGCCGGTGCCTCCGTGCAGCTGCTCGCGAAGGAGGGCGCCTACGCCCACCTGCGCATGCCGTCCGGTGAGATCCGCCTGGTCGACGTCCGCTGCCGCGCCACTGTGGGCGAGGTCGGCAACGCCGAGCAGAGCAACATCAACTGGGGCAAGGCGGGCCGTAAGCGGTGGCTGGGCGTTCGCCCGACCGTCCGTGGTGTCGTGATGAACCCGGTTGACCACCCGCACGGTGGTGGTGAGGGCCGGACCTCCGGTGGTCGTCACCCCGTGTCCCCGTGGGGCAAGAAGGAAGGCCGTACTCGTTCGCCCAAGAAGGCGTCGAACAAGTACATCGTCCGCCGCCGCAAGACGAACAAGAAGCGCTAAGGACGGGTTGAGATGCCTCGTAGCCTGAAGAAGGGGCCCTTCGTCGACGACCACCTGATCAAGAAGGTGGACGCCCAGAACGAAGCCGGCACCAAGAACGTCATCAAGACCTGGTCCCGCCGCTCGATGATCGTCCCGGCCATGCTGGGCCACACGCTGGCGGTGCACAACGGCAAGACCCACATCCCGGTGTTCGTCACCGAGTCGATGGTCGGCCACAAGCTCGGCGAGTTCTCGCCGACGCGCACCTTCCGGGGTCACGTCAAGGAAGACCGGAAGTCGAAGCGCCGCTAGTAGCGGATCGCATTCAGACACGTAAGTAACTCTGAAGGGACAACCATGGAAGCCAGGGCCCAGGCGCGGTACATCCGCGTCACGCCCATGAAGGCCCGCCGTGTGGTGGACCTCATCCGTGGCATGGACGCCACGGAGGCCCAGGCTGTTCTGCGATTCGCTCCGCAGGCAGCCTCCGTGCCCGTCGGCAAGGTGCTCGACAGCGCCATCGCCAACGCCGCGCACAACTACGACCACACCGACGCCGACAGCCTCTACATCTCCGAGGCCTACGTCGACGAGGGCCCGACCCTGAAGCGGTTCCGGCCGCGCGCCCAGGGCCGTGCCTACCGGATCCGCAAGCGGACCAGCCACATCACCGTGGTCGTCAGCAGCAAGGAAGGAACCCGGTAATGGGCCAGAAGGTAAACCCGCACGGGTTCCGGCTCGGTGTCACGACCGACTTCAAGTCGCGTTGGTACGCCGACAAGCTGTACAAGGACTACGTCAAGGAAGACGTCGCCATCCGTCGGATGATGACGTCCGGCATGGAGCGCGCCGGTATCTCGAAGGTGGAGATCGAGCGCACCCGTGACCGCGTGCGTGTGGACATCCACACCGCTCGCCCGGGCATCGTCATCGGCCGCCGCGGCGCCGAGGCCGACCGCATCCGCGGTGACCTGGAGAAGCTGACCGGCAAGCAGGTCCAGCTGAACATCCTCGAGGTCAAGAACCCGGAGACCGACGCTCAGCTGGTGGCCCAGGCCGTCGCCGAGCAGCTCTCCTCCCGCGTCTCCTTCCGTCGGGCCATGCGCAAGAGCATGCAGTCCGCCATGAAGGCCGGCGCCAAGGGCATCAAGATCCAGTGCGGTGGCCGCCTCGGCGGCGCCGAGATGTCCCGCTCGGAGTTCTACCGCGAGGGCCGCGTGCCCCTGCACACGCTCCGTGCGAACGTGGACTACGGCTTCTTCGAGGCCAAGACGACCTTCGGCCGCATCGGCGTGAAGGTCTGGATCTACAAGGGCGACGTGAAGAACATCGCCGAGGTCCGCGCCGAGAACGCTGCGGCCCGTGCGGGTAACCGCCCGGCCCGTGGCGGCGCCGACCGCCCGGCCCGTGGTGGCCGCGGTGGCGAGCGTGGCGGGCGCGGTCGCAAGCCGCAGCAGGCTGCCGGCGCCGAGGCCCCCAAGGCCGAGGCTCCCGCGTCCGCTCCGGCTGAGAGCACCGGAACGGAGGCCTGACCGAAATGCTGATCCCCCGTAGGGTCAAGCACCGCAAGCAGCACCACCCGAAGCGCAACGGTATGTCCAAGGGTGGAACGCAGGTTGCGTTCGGCGAGTACGGCATCCAGGCGCTGACCCCGGCCTACGTCACGAACCGCCAGATCGAGGCGGCTCGTATCGCGATGACCCGCCACATCAAGCGTGGCGGCAAGGTCTGGATCAACATCTACCCGGACCGTCCCCTCACCAAGAAGCCCGCCGAGACCCGCATGGGTTCCGGTAAGGGTTCTCCGGAGTGGTGGATCGCCAACGTCAAGCCCGGACGTGTGATGTTCGAGCTGTCGTACCCCAACGAGAAGATCGCCCGTGAGGCGCTGACTCGTGCGGCCCACAAGCTGCCGATGAAGTGCCGGATCGTCAAGCGCGAGGCAGGTGAAGCGTGATGTCGGCCGGTACCAAGGCGTCCGAGCTGCGCGAGCTGGGCAACGAGGAGCTGCTGAACAAGCTCCGCGAGGCCAAGGAAGAGCTGTTCAACCTCCGCTTCCAGGCGGCGACGGGTCAGCTCGAGAACCACGGTCGGCTGAAGGCCGTCCGTAAGGACATCGCGCGGATCTACACCCTGATGCGTGAGCGCGAGCTGGGCATCGAGACGGTGGAGAGCGCCTGATGAGCGAGAGCAACGTGACTGAGAACACCGAAGCCCGTGGCTTCCGTAAGACCCGTGAGGGTCTGGTCGTCAGCGACAAGATGGACAAGACCGTCGTCGTCGCTGTCGAGGACCGTGTGAAGCACGCGCTGTACGGCAAGGTCATCCGCCGTACCAACAAGCTCAAGGCCCACGACGAGCAGAACGCCGCGGGTGTCGGCGACCGCGTCCTCCTCATGGAGACCCGGCCGCTGTCCGCGACGAAGCGCTGGCGCGTCGTCGAGATCCTCGAGAAGGCCAAGTAATTCCTGCGGGCAAACCCGCAGGTCAGTTCCGCCAGGCTCGGCAGGGGTCCTCGTGCATGAGGCCCCTGCCGGGAACCGGCAGACGATCAGGAGATAGACGTGATCCAGCAGGAGTCGCGACTGCGCGTCGCCGACAACACTGGTGCGAAGGAAATCCTTTGCATCCGTGTGCTCGGTGGCTCCGGTCGCCGCTACGCGGGCATCGGTGACGTCATCGTCGCCACCGTCAAGGACGCGATCCCCGGTGGCAACGTGAAGAAGGGTGACGTCGTCAAGGCGGTCATCGTTCGCACCGTCAAGGAGCGCCGTCGTCCGGACGGCTCGTACATCCGCTTCGACGAGAACGCCGCCGTCATTCTGAAGAACGACGGCGACCCTCGCGGCACCCGCATCTTCGGCCCGGTCGGCCGGGAGCTGCGCGAGAAGAAGTTCATGAAGATCATCTCGCTCGCGCCGGAGGTGCTGTAAGCATGAAGATCAAGAAGGGCGACCTGGTCCAGGTCATCACCGGTAAGGACAAGGGCAAGCAGGGCAAGGTCATCGCGGCCTACCCGCGCGAGGACCGTGTCCTGGTCGAGGGTGTCAACCGGGTCAAGAAGCACACCAAGGCCGGTCCGACCGCCAGCGGTTCGCAGGCCGGCGGCATCGTCACGACCGAGGCGCCGATCCACGTCTCCAACGTCCAGCTGGTCGTTGAGAAGGACGGCAACAAGGTCGTCACGCGTGTCGGTTACCGCTTCGACGACGAGGGCAACAAGATCCGCGTTGCCAAGCGGACGGGTGAGGACATCTGATGGCGACCACCACCACTCCGCGTCTGAAGCAGAAGTACCGCGAGGAGATCGCGGGCAAGCTGCGTGACGAGTTCAAGTACGAGAACGTCATGCAGGTTCCCGGCCTCGTCAAGATCGTGGTCAACATGGGTGTGGGCGACGCCGCCCGCGACTCCAAGCTGATCGAGGGCGCCATCCGCGACCTCACCACGATCACCGGTCAGAAGCCGGCCGTCACCAAGGCCCGCAAGTCCATCGCGCAGTTCAAGCTGCGTGAGGGTCAGCCGATCGGTGCCCACGTCACGCTCCGTGGCGACCGCATGTGGGAGTTCCTGGACCGCACCCTGTCGCTCGCGCTGCCGCGCATCCGCGACTTCCGCGGCCTGTCCCCCAAGCAGTTCGACGGCCGTGGCAACTACACCTTCGGTCTCACGGAGCAGGTCATGTTCCACGAGATCGACCAGGACAAGATCGACCGTGTCCGGGGTATGGACATCACCGTGGTCACCACGGCGACCAACGACGCTGAGGGCCGCGCGCTCCTTCGTCACCTCGGCTTCCCGTTCAAGGAGGCGTGAGCGAGATGGCGAAGAAGGCTCTGATCGCTAAGGCTGCTCGCAAGCCCAAGTTCGGTGTGCGTGGCTACACCCGCTGCCAGCGCTGCGGCCGCCCGCACTCCGTGTACCGCAAGTTCGGCCTGTGCCGCGTGTGCCTTCGTGAGATGGCTCACCGTGGCGAGCTGCCGGGCGTGACCAAGAGCTCCTGGTAATCCCCCACATAGGGGATTCCTGAAGCTCTCGGTAAGCATCTGGGTCGGCAGAGGCCCTTCTCCGTATGCCGTAGGCTAGCGGGGTTGGGCGTCTGTCGCCCGTACGACTTACTACGCCGTAGGTCCACCGCGCCGCACCCGTCCCGTCTCGGATCGGGGAGAGGGATGGCGCACCAGGAAACCCCGGCGAGAGAGGCCGAAGGCCAATTCATGACCATGACTGATCCGATCGCAGACATGCTTACGCGTCTGCGGAACGCGAACTCGGCATACCACGACTCCGTGACGATGCCGGCATCGAAGATCAAGTCGCACATCGCGGAGATCCTCCAGCAGGAGGGCTTCATCACGGGCTGGAAGACCGAGGACGCCGAGGTCGGCAAGAACCTCGTTCTCGAGCTGAAGTTCGGCCCGAACCGTGAGCGCTCCATCGCGGGCATCAAGCGGATCTCCAAGCCCGGTCTCCGGGTGTACGCGAAGTCCACCAACCTGCCGAAGGTGCTGGGCGGCCTGGGCGTGGCGATCATCTCCACGTCGCACGGGCTCCTCACCGACAAGCAGGCCGGCAAGAAGGGCGTGGGTGGGGAAGTCCTCGCCTACGTCTGGTAACGGAAGGGAACGGAGGAAACAGCTATGTCGCGTATTGGCAAGCTCCCCATCACGGTTCCCGCCGGCGTGGACGTCACCATCGACGGCCGTACGGTCTCGGTCAAGGGCCCCAAGGGCTCGCTGACCCACACCGTCGTCGCGCCGATCGACATCGTCAAGGGTGAGGACGGCGTTCTGAACGTCACCCGTCCGAACGACGAGCGTCAGAACAAGGCCCTCCACGGCCTGTCCCGCACGCTGGTGGCGAACATGATCACCGGCGTGACCCAGGGTTACGTGAAGAAGCTCGAGATCAGCGGTGTCGGTTACCGCGTGACGGCCAAGGGTTCGAACCTCGAGTTCGCGCTCGGCTACAGCCACCCGATCGTCGTCGAGGCGCCCGAGGGCATCACCTTCAAGGTGGAGAGCCCGACCCGCTTCCAGGTCGAGGGCATCGACAAGCAGAAGGTCGGCGAGGTTGCGGCCAACATCCGCAAGCTGCGCAAGCCTGACCCGTACAAGGCCAAGGGCGTCAAGTACGAGGGCGAAGTCATCCGCCGCAAGGTCGGAAAGGCGGGTAAGTAAGCCATGGCATACGGGCAGAAGATCCTCAAGGGCGACGCCTACAAGCGCGCCGCGATCAAGCGCCGTCACATCCGGATCCGCAAGAACCTTTCCGGTACGGCGGAGCGTCCCCGTCTGGTCGTGACCCGCTCCAACCGCCACATCGTGGCGCAGGTGATCGACGACCTCAAGGGCCACACCCTGGCGTCCGCGTCCACCCTGGACGCGTCCGTCCGCGGTGGCGAGGGCGACAAGTCGGCCCAGGCCAAGCAGGTCGGCGCCCTGGTCGCCGAGCGTGCCAAGGCCGCCGGTGTCGAGGCTGTCGTGTTCGACCGTGGTGGCAACCAGTACGCCGGGCGCATCGCCGCCCTGGCGGACGCCGCCCGCGAAGCCGGGCTCAAGTTCTGAGCCTGCCGTAGCTAGCGGAAACAGAGAGAGGTAATTCCAATGGCTGGACCCCAGCGCCGCGGTGGCGGTGCCGGTGGCGGCGAGCGGCGGGACCGGAAGGGCCGTGACGGCGGCGCTGCTGCCGCCGAGAAGACCGCGTACGTTGAGCGCGTCGTCGCGATCAACCGCGTCGCCAAGGTTGTGAAGGGTGGTCGTCGCTTCAGCTTCACCGCGCTGGTCGTGGTGGGCGATGGCGACGGCACCGTGGGTGTCGGTTACGGCAAGGCCAAGGAGGTGCCGGCCGCCATCGCCAAGGGTGTTGAGGAGGCCAAGAAGCACTTCTTCAAGGTCCCCCGTATCCAGGGCACCATCCCCCACCCCATCCAGGGTGAGAAGGCTGCCGGCGTCGTGCTGCTCAAGCCCGCGTCCCCGGGTACCGGTGTTATCGCCGGTGGTCCGGTGCGCGCCGTGCTCGAGTGCGCCGGTATCCACGACGTGCTGTCGAAGTCGCTCGGCTCCGACAACGCGATCAACATCGTGCACGCGACCGTGGCGGCCCTGAAGGGCCTGCAGCGTCCCGAGGAGATCGCGGCCCGCCGTGGTCTGCCGCTCGAGGACGTCGCTCCCGCGGCTCTGCTGCGTGCGCGTGCCGGGGCGGGTGCGTAATCATGGCTCAGCTCAAGATCACGCAGGTCAAGTCCTACATCGGCAGCAAGCAGAACCACCGCGACACCCTGCGGTCCCTTGGTCTCAAGGGCATCAACACGCAGGTCGTCAAGGAGGATCGTCCCGAGTTCCGCGGCATGGTGCACACCGTCCGCCACCTCGTGACGGTCGAGGAGGTCGACTGATCATGGCGGAGAACAACCCGCTCAAGATCCACAACCTCCGTCCCGCCCCGGGCGCCAAGACCGCCAAGACCCGTGTGGGTCGTGGTGAGGCGTCGAAGGGTAAGACGGCCGGTCGTGGTACCAAGGGCACCAAGGCCCGCTACCAGGTTCCGGAGCGCTTCGAGGGCGGGCAGATGCCCCTCCACATGCGTCTCCCGAAGCTGAAGGGCTTCAAGAACCCGTTCAAGACCGAGTTCCAGGTCGTGAACCTCGACAAGCTGGCCGCGCTCTACCCCGAGGGTGGCGAGGTCACGGTCGAGGGTCTGGTGGCCAAGGGTGCCGTTCGCAAGAACAGCCTCGTCAAGGTCCTCGGCCAGGGCGAGATCTCCGTGGCGCTGCAGGTGACGGTCGACGCCGTCTCCGGCTCCGCCAAGGAGAAGATCACCGCCGCCGGCGGTACGGTCACCGAGCTCGTCTGAGTCCTTCGGACGACGCCTCGATGACGTAAACGATCCCGACCGGGGATACCTCACAATGAGGTATCCCCGGTTGGTCGTTCCTAGGGGGGCAGTGTCGCCGGTAAGGTGGCCTGCACTGTTCTTTTCCGTATTCGTCGAACTCAGACCGTCACCCTTGACGCAGTCGCGCGGGGGTCGCAGGAGGCACCGTGCTCACCGCGTTCGCCCGGGCGTTCAGGACGCCCGACCTGCGCAAGAAGCTCCTCTTCACGTTGGCCATCATCGTGGTCTACCGGGTCGGCACCCACATCCCGATCCCGGGCGTCGACTACAAGAACGTCCAGCAGTGTGTCCGGGAGGCCTCCGGTAACCAGGGCCTCTTCGGTCTCGTCAACATGTTCAGCGGTGGTGCGCTGCTGCAGATCACGATCTTCGCGCTCGGGATCATGCCGTACATCACGGCGAGCATCATCCTGCAGCTGCTGACCGTGGTCATCCCGCGCCTGGAGGCCCTGAAGAAGGAGGGTCAGGCGGGTACCGCGAAGATCACGCAGTACACCCGCTACCTGACCGTGGCGCTCGCCATCCTGCAGGGCACCGGTCTCGTCGCCACCGCGCGCAGCGGCGCCCTGTTCGGCCGGTGCTCGGTGGGCGGCCAGATCGTCCCCGACCAGTCGATCTTCACCACCATCACGATGGTCATCTGCATGACCGCGGGCACCTGTGTCGTCATGTGGCTCGGCGAGCTGATCACCGACCGCGGCATCGGCAACGGCATGTCGATCCTCATGTTCATCTCGATCGCCGCGACCTTCCCGTCCGCGCTGTGGGCCATCAAGAAGCAGGGCACCCTGGCCGGCGGCTGGATCGAGTTCGGCACCGTCATCGCGGTCGGCCTGATCATGGTCGCGCTCGTCGTCTTCGTCGAGCAGGCCCAGCGCCGTATCCCGGTGCAGTACGCGAAGCGCATGATCGGCCGGCGTTCCTACGGCGGTACGTCCACGTACATCCCGCTCAAGGTGAACCAGGCGGGTGTGATCCCCGTCATCTTCGCCTCCTCGCTGCTCTACATCCCGGCGCTCGTGGCGCAGTTCGCGGGAGGCAACTCGGGCTGGAAATCCTGGGTCGAGCAGAACCTGACCAAGGGTGACCACCCGATTTACATCGTTACGTACTTCTTGCTCATCGTTTTCTTCGCCTTCTTCTACGTCGCTATCTCCTTCAACCCCGAGGAAGTAGCCGACAACATGAAGAAGTATGGTGGCTTCATCCCGGGCATCCGGGCTGGCCGACCGACCGCTGAGTACCTGAGCTACGTGCTCAACCGGATCACCTGGCCGGGTTCGCTGTATCTGGGTCTGATCGCTCTCGTACCGACAATGGCGTTGGTGGGCTTCGGGGCAAGCCAGAACTTCCCCTTCGGCGGGACCAGCATCCTCATCATCGTGGGTGTCGGCCTCGAGACGGTGAAGCAGATCGAGAGCCAGCTCCAGCAGCGCAATTACGAAGGGTTCCTCCGCTGATGCGTATCGTCCTCGTCGGGCCGCCGGGTGCCGGTAAGGGAACGCAGGCCGTCCGGCTCGCTGAGAAGCTGGGCATCCCGCACATCTCCACGGGCGACCTGTTCCGCGCCAACATCAGTCGGCAGACGGAACTGGGCAAGCTCGCGAAGTCCTACATGGACGCCGGCAACCTCGTTCCCGACGAGGTGACCATCGCGATGGCCAAGGACCGCATGGAGCAGCCGGACGCGGAGAACGGCTTCCTGCTGGACGGCTTCCCGCGGAACGTCTCGCAGGCGGAGGCGCTGGACCAGCTGCTGCAGAGCGAGGGCATCACGCTGGACGCCGTCCTCGATCTGGAGGTCCCCGAGGACGAGGTCGTCAAGCGGATCGCCGGCCGGCGCATCTGCCGCAACGACTCCTCGCACGTCTTCCACGTGACGTACAGCCCGCCGAAGAAGGAGGGCGTCTGTGACGTCTGCGGCGGCGAGCTGTACCAGCGCGACGACGACTCCGAGGACACCGTGCGCAAGCGGCTCGAGGTCTACCACACGCAGACCGAGCCGATCATCGACTACTACAAGGCGCAGGGTCTGGTCGTGACGATCTCCGCCCTGGGCCCGGTGGACGAGATCACGCAGCGGGCCCTGGAGGCCCTCAAGCGCGAGAAGGCCGAGAAGTAGATCCCGGCCCTTCCGGCCGCGGTGCCCTGCCAGGGTGCCGCGGCCTTACTGTTGTACAGGTATCCCAGCCGACGTGAGTGACGGAGAGCGCAGGCCCCCATGGTGCAGATCAAGAGCCCCGAGCAGATCGCGAAGATGCGGGCGGCGGGCCTGGTCGTAGCCGCCATCCACGCGGCCACGCGCGAAGCCGCCGTTCCCGGCGCGACCACCAAGGACCTGGACGAGGTGGCCCGCAAGGTGCTCGCCGAGCACGGTGCCAAGTCGAACTTCCTGGGGTACGGCGGCTTCCCCGCCACCATCTGCACCTCCGTGAACGACGTCGTCGTCCACGGCATCCCCTCCGACGACGTCGTCCTCAAGGACGGCGACATCATCTCCATCGACTGCGGCGCGGTCGTCGACGGCTGGCACGGCGACGCCGCCTACACCGCCTTCGTGGGCTCCGGTCACGCTCCGGAGCTGGTCGAGCTGTCGCGGGTGACGGAAGAGTCGATGTGGGCCGGCATCGCCGCCATGAAGCAGGGCAACCGCCTGGTCGACGTCTCCCGGGCGATCGAGACGTACATCCGCCGCCAGCCCAAGCCGGGCGGCGGCAAGTACGGGATCATCGAGGACTACGGCGGCCACGGCATCGGCACCGAGATGCACATGGACCCGCACCTGCTGAACTACGTGGACCGCCGCCGCGGCAAGGGCCCCAAGCTGGTCCCCGGCTTCTGCCTCGCCATCGAGCCGATGGTCTCCCTCGGCACCCCGCGGACCGAGGTCCTCTCCGACGACTGGACGGTCATCACGACCGACGGCACCTGGTCCTCCCACTGGGAACACTCGGTGGCCCTGACCGCGGAGGGCCCGCTGGTCCTGACGGCTCCGGACGGCGGCAGGGCCAAGCTCGCCGAGTTCGGCATCACGGCCGCCCCCGACCCCCTGGCTTAGGGATCACTCCTATGGGGCAGACTTTCTCGATTCGCCTTTCCGGGTGTGCCGACGTAGACTGACTCGTCGGCTCTCGTGCACCCGCATGTCCGCATGCTCCCGTAAGGGAAATCCAGGGAACGCCCGAGAGTCGATCAAGGTAGTCGATTCGAAGGGCGAAGCGTGGCCAAGAAGCAAGGTGCCATCGAGATCGAGGGCACTGTCGTCGAGTCTCTGCCGAACGCCATGTTCAAGGTCGAGCTCCAGAACGGCCACCAGGTCCTGGCACACATCAGCGGCAAGATGCGTATGCACTACATCCGCATCCTCCCTGACGACCGGGTCGTGGTGGAGCTGTCTCCGTACGACCTGACTCGTGGCCGGATCGTCTACCGGTACAAGTAGATCTTGCCCGCGCCCCGGGCCCGCCCGGAGCGATGGCACTGACCCGGAGAACCTCACCAATGAAGGTCAAGCCGAGCGTCAAGAAGATCTGCGACAAGTGCAGGGTGATCCGCCGTCACGGCCGGGTCATGGTCATCTGCGAGAACCCGCGCCACAAGCAGCGCCAGGGCTGACGCACGACCATCACCCTCTGCACCTCTATCGCAGAGTTTCGCGCGACGCGAGCTGAATATGTTCATACGCAGAACCCGAGCCTTCCCGCTCGACACCCCCGGTTCGGAGGCCGGGGACCCGGTTCGTACCTGGTACGGCGGCCGGGAACCGGTTCTGTGGAAGACCTCCGAAGATTCACCAGGAGCCATTGAATGGCACGCGTTTCCGGTGTTGACATCCCGCGCGAAAAGCGCGTGGAGGTCGCCCTCACCTACGTGTTCGGCATCGGCCGGACCCTCTCGAAGGAGACGCTGGCTGCGACCGGCGTCGACCCGAACACCCGCGTTCGTGACCTGAGCGAAGAGCAGCTGGTCGCGATCCGCGAGTACGTCGACAACAACATCAAGACCGAGGGTGACCTCCGTCGCGAGATCCAGGCCGACATCCGCCGCAAGGTCGAGATCGGCTGCTACCAGGGTCTCCGTCACCGTCGCGGTCTGCCCGTCCGCGGTCAGCGCACCAGCACCAACGCTCGTACCCGCAAGGGCCCGCGTCGCGCCATCGCCGGCAAGAAGAAGCCGGGCAAGAAGTAGTCCGCAGCGGACCTCTGTCCACGGTCTTCGCTGTAGGACCGACCACCTCCCGTAGGAGTTAGTAGATGCCCCCCAAGGGTCGTCAGGGCGCTGCCAAGAAGGTGCGCCGCAAGGAAAAGAAGAACGTCGCCCACGGCCACGCGCACATCAAGAGCACGTTCAACAACACGATCGTCTCGATCACGGACCCCTCGGGCAACGTGATCTCCTGGGCCTCCGCCGGCCACGTCGGCTTCAAGGGCTCCCGGAAGTCCACGCCGTTCGCCGCGCAGATGGCCGCCGAGTCGGCTGCCCGCCGCGCCCAGGAGCACGGCATGCGCAAGGTCGACGTGTTCGTCAAGGGCCCGGGTTCCGGTCGTGAGACCGCGATCCGCTCCCTGCAGGCCACGGGCCTCGAGGTCGGCTCCATCCAGGACGTCACCCCGACCCCGCACAACGGCTGCCGTCCGCCGAAGCGCCGCCGCGTCTGACGCACGGTCGCTTCGAGGATTCGGGCGGTACGACCCCGTAACAAGGGCCGTATCGCCCGTACCCTTGCAGTACCCGCGCTTCTCACAGGTGCGGTTTCCGTCGGGTGTCAAATAGCGGGCGCCCACGAAAGAAGGATCTGATCCACACATGCTGATCGCTCAGCGTCCCTCGTTGACCGAAGAGGTCGTCGACGAATTCCGCTCCCGGTTCGTGATCGAGCCGCTGGAGCCGGGCTTCGGCTACACCCTCGGCAACTCCCTCCGCCGTACCCTCCTGTCCTCGATCCCCGGCGCCGCTGTCACCAGCATCCGGATCGACGGCGTGCTGCACGAGTTCACCACCGTGCCGGGCGTCAAGGAGGACGTCACCGACCTGATCCTCAACATCAAGCAGCTGGTCGTCTCCTCGGAGCACGACGAGCCGGTCGTGATGTACCTGCGCAAGCAGGGCCCGGGTCTGGTCACCGCCGCCGACATCGCGCCCCCGGCCGGTGTCGAGGTGCACAACCCCGACCTGGTCCTCGCCACGCTCAACGGCAAGGGCAAGCTGGAGATGGAGCTGACCGTCGAGCGCGGTCGCGGCTACGTCTCCGCCGTGCAGAACAAGCAGGTGGGCCAGGAGATCGGCCGTATCCCGGTCGACTCCATCTACTCGCCGGTTCTCAAGGTCACGTACAAGGTCGAGGCCACGCGTGTCGAGCAGCGCACCGACTTCGACAAGCTGATCGTCGACGTCGAGACCAAGCAGGCGATGCGTCCCCGTGACGCCATGGCCTCCGCCGGCAAGACCCTGGTCGAGCTGTTCGGTCTCGCCCGCGAGCTGAACATCGACGCCGAGGGCATCGACATGGGCCCGTCCCCCACGGACGCCGCCCTCGCCGCCGACCTCGCGCTGCCGATCGAGGAGCTGGAGCTCACCGTCCGCTCCTACAACTGCCTCAAGCGTGAGGGCATCCACTCGGTGGGTGAACTCGTCGCCCGCTCCGAGGCCGACCTCCTGGACATCCGCAACTTCGGTGCGAAGTCCATCGACGAGGTCAAGGCGAAGCTGGCCGGCATGGGCCTGGCCCTCAAGGACAGCCCGCCCGGATTCGACCCGACCGCCGCCGCCGACGCCTTCGGCGCCGACGACGACGCGGACGCCGGTTTCGTGGAGACCGAGCAGTACTGAGCCCT
Source organism: Streptomyces sp. NPDC042638 (assembly GCF_040647235.1). NCBI lineage: Bacteria > Bacillati > Actinomycetota > Actinomycetes > Kitasatosporales > Streptomycetaceae > Streptomyces > Streptomyces sp. NPDC042638. The sequence goes on along the minus strand of NZ_JBEZBT010000004.1, from coordinate 42,741 downwards.
CCGTGAGGAGGCCGGTTCTGTGACTGCGGGGCCGTCGTGACTGGCCGCGCGGTTCCCCGCGTCCCTTCGGGGGCGCGGACCCTCCGGGCGTTCCCGAAAGGGACGCCCGGATCTCCGACAGGCGACCGCCTGCTCGGATACTGACCCCGGTACCTGATACGGCCGGGGCAGACACACAGGAGAAGAACATGCCGAAGCCCACCAAGGGTGCCCGTCTGGGCGGCAGCGCCGCGCACGAGAAGCTCCTCCTCGCGAACCTCGCGAAGAGCCTCTTCGAGCACGGCCGCATCACCACCACCGAGGCGAAGGCGCGCAAGCTGCGTCCGTACGCCGAGCGTCTGGTCACCAAGGCGAAGAAGGGCGACCTTCACAACCGCCGTCAGGTGCTCCAGGTCATCACGGACAAGAGCATCGTCCACACGCTCTTCACCGAGATCGGCCCGCGGTACGAGAACCGTCCCGGTGGCTACACCCGCATCACCAAGATCGGTAACCGTCGTGGCGACAACGCGCCCATGGCCGTCATCGAGCTGGTCGAGGCGCTGACGGTGCAGCAGAACGCCGTGGGTGAGGCCGAGGCCGCCACCAAGCGTGCGGTCAAGGAGTCCGACGAGGCCAAGGCCGAGGAGACCAAGGTCGAGGAGACCGAGGCCGCCGAGGCTCCCGCCGAGGAGTCGAAGGACGCGTAAGCGTTCGCGCCCCTTCAGGGCGATGGCGGGCCCGTTCCTTTTCGGAGCGGGCCCGCTCTTTTGTTGCTGAGAGGATCTGTACGTGAGTGATGAAGCAGCGCCCGGTCTCGTGCGCGTCCGCCTCGACCTCTCCTACGACGGCACCGACTTCCACGGCTGGGCCAAGCAGGCCGGCGGCAGGCGGACCGTGCAGGGGGAGATCGAGGACGCCCTGCGCACGGTGACACGGTCGAAGGAGACGTACGAGCTGACCGTGGCCGGGCGGACCGACGCCGGGGTGCACGCGCGGGGGCAGGTGGCCCATGTCGATCTGCCCGTCGGGCTGTGGGCGGAGCACCGGGAGAAGCTGCTCAAGCGGCTCGCGGGGCGGCTGCCGAAGGACGTGCGGGTGTGGCGGCTCACCGAGGCGCCGGCCGGCTTCGACGCCCGGTTCTCGGCGATCTGGCGCCGCTACGCCTACCGCGTCACCGACAACCCCGGCGGTGTGGACCCGCTGCTGCGCGGGCATGTGCTCTGGCACGACTGGCCGCTCGACGTGGACGCGATGAACGAGGCCGCCCGCGCGCTGCTCGGGGAGCACGACTTCGCCGCCTACTGCAAGAGGCGGGAGGGAGCGACCACGATCCGCACCCTCCAGGAGCTGAGCCTGGTCAGGGGCGGGGACGGGGTCATCACCGCCACCGTCCGCGCCGACGCCTTCTGCCACAACATGGTGCGGTCGCTGATCGGCGCGCTGCTGTTCGTCGGGGACGGGCACCGCGGCCCGGAATGGCCCGGGAAGGTGCTGGCCGCGGGTGTGCGGGACTCCGCCGTGCACGTCGTACGGCCGCACGGGCTGACCCTGGAGGAGGTCGGCTACCCCGCCGACGAGCTGCTGGCGGCCCGCAACAAGGAAGCGCGCAACAAGCGCTCGCTTCCCCTGGCGTCGGGCTGCGCCACCTGTTAGGGCCGCCGCCCGCCGCTAGCGGCCGGCCGCGGCCGAGGCCTGGGCCTGGCCGCGGCGGTAGATCTGGTTGACGGTGAACTGGGCCAGGTCGTTGCCGACGGCGAACACCTTGGTGTCCTGATTGGTGACGTCCTTGCCGCTGGTGAAGCCGGCGACCGTGAAGTAGGCGTAGCGGCCGTAGGCGTTCCGCGTGGAGCGGCAGAACGCTCCGTCGCAGAAGGGCTTGACGCCCTTGCCGAACAGGGAGCGCACGATGCTCCTGTCGTCGGTCTGCGCCTTGGCCTTCGTCGCCTGGGCCGCGGTGTCGAAGACGGCGACACCGACGGTGACGGCGATGTCGCCCTTGGTGTAGGTGGCGCGCAGCAGGCGGCTGCAGTCGTTGGCGGTGAGGGCCTTGGGGAGCGTGCCGCCGGCGGCACCGGCGCAGCTCCTGGTGTCGGCCGTCGGGCCCTTCTTGTACACGGCGGCGCCCATGGTCAGCTGTCTGCCCGGGAACAGGGTGTCGGCGCTGAGCGGGGCGGTGTCCTTCTTGGCGCTGGAGACGAAGACCTTGGGGTCCAGCGGCGGCGGGGCGCTGGTGGGCGCGAAGGACGGCGTCGCGCCGCCGGAGCCCGGCAGCGAGGTGCTGGCGGGCAGGCCGCTGGGTCCGGCCTGCGGGTCGCCGCCGTTCGCGGAGACGACGGCCACCGCGACCGCGGTGCCTATCGCGACCGTGGCGAGCGCGCCGCCGGCTATGAACAGCAGCTTGCGGCGCTTGTTCCGTGTCTCCGATGCCTCGGCGAGCGCGGCCCAGTCCGGAGTTCCGTCGTCGGCTGCGCCGGTCCACGGCTCCTGCTGGGAATTCGGTTTCCAGGGATCCCATTGAGACTGGGGTCCCCCCTGCCCGTAACTCATGGGGCGCATCTTAGACGGGGGGCGGAGTGCGCAGGGGCGCGTCCGGCGGCATGCCTTGTTTGTCCGTCGTCATGAGCCACGACAAGAGGGGAAGAGCCTCGTTTTGACCCGTCCGGGGCCTGGCAGGTAACCTGCTTCTTCGTTGTGTATTGGCTTGCTCATTCTCACGGGACGGGCCCTTACACCGGTCCACCGGGCCGATGACCAGCGATCAGCACGCGGTTTGCGTCACCGCGGTGCGGTCAAGGCTGTCGTGATCGTTTCGGTGACCTGTTCAGGACCATTCACTCGAAGCGAAGGCTACGAACCGTGCGTACGTACAGCCCCAAGCCCGGCGATGTGACGCGCCAGTGGCACGTCATCGACGCTCAGGACGTTGTCCTGGGCCGTCTCGCCACCACAGCTGCGACCCTCCTGCGGGGCAAGCACAAGCCGATCTACGCGCCGCACGTCGACGCTGGTGACTTCGTCATCATCATCAACGCCGACAAGGTGCACCTGTCCGGCAACAAGCGGACCCAGAAGATGGCGTACCGCCACTCCGGCTACCCGGGTGGTCTGCGCTCCGTCCGCTACGACGAGCTGCTCGACAAGAACCCCGAGAAGGCCATCGAGAAGGCCGTCAAGGGCATGCTCCCCAAGAACACGCTGGGCCGTCAGATGCTCTCGAAGCTGAAGGTCTACAAGGGTGACCAGCACCCGCACGCTGCCCAGCAGCCGGTGCCGTTCGAGATCACCCAGGTCGCGCAGTAAGTCCGGCCACCCCCTAAGACTGAAGAGAATCTGAGGAGAATCGTGGCCGAGACCACTGCCGAGCAGCCGATCGAAGAGATCGACATCGAGAGCTACACCACCGAGTCCGAGGTCCCCGTCGAGGGTGAGTACACCTCGGAGTCCATGGCCTCCCGCTTCGGCGAGCCCCAGCCGGCCGCCGGCCTGGGCCGCCGCAAGAACGCCATCGCCCGCGTCCGGATCGTCCCGGGCACCGGCAAGTGGAAGATCAACGGTCGCACCCTCGAGGACTACTTCCCGAACAAGGTGCACCAGCAGGAAGTCAACGAGCCCTTCAAGGTCCTGGAGCTCGAGGGCCGTTACGACGTCATCGCCCGCATCGCGGGTGGCGGTGTCTCCGGTCAGGCCGGTGCGCTCCGTCTCGGTGTCGCCCGTGCGCTGAACGAGGCCGACGTCGACAACAACCGTGGCCCGCTGAAGAAGGCCGGCTTCCTCAAGCGCGACGACCGTGCGGTCGAGCGCAAGAAGGCCGGTCTGAAGAAGGCCCGCAAGGCTCCGCAGTACAGCAAGCGCTAAGCTTCGCTGCCTGCTCGTACGTGGTACGGGCTTCGGCCCCGCGTACTCCGAACGCCCCGGCGGCACGCCACATGTGCCCCCGGGGCGTTCGTTTATCCCAGCCAAGGGCGTATAACGACACAAGACGCTCAAAGGCTTGTGTGATCGGATGCGGGGGCGTCTGCCACCCGACGCGGCACCTGTCCGCTTCCGACATCGATGCTTCCTCAGGAGGACAAGTGGGACGACTCTTCGGCACGGACGGCGTGCGCGGTGTCGCCAATGCGGATCTGACGGCCGAGCTGGCGCTCGGTCTCTCCGTCGCCGCGGCGCACGTGCTGGCCGAGGCGGGCACCTTCGAGGGCCACAAGCCGACAGCGGTGGTCGGGCGGGACCCGCGCGCGTCCGGGGAGTTTCTGGAGGCCGCGGTGGTGGCCGGCCTGGCCAGCGCGGGCGTGGACGTCCTGCGCGTCGGCGTGCTGCCGACGCCCGCGGTGGCACACCTGACCGGCGCGCTCGGTGCCGACCTCGGTGTGATGCTCTCCGCCAGCCACAACGCCATGCCGGACAACGGCATCAAGTTCTTCGCCCGCGGCGGCCACAAGCTCGCCGACGAGCTGGAGGACAGGATCGAGGCGGTGTACGAGTCGCACCGGCACGGCGAGCCGTGGCAGCGGCCGACGGGCGCCGGGGTCGGCCGCATCCGTTCCTACGGCGAGGGCTTCGAGCAGTACGTCGGCCATCTGCTGTCGGTGCTGCCCAACCGGCTCGACGGCCTGAAGATCGTCCTGGACGAAGCGCACGGCGCGGCCTCGGGGGTCTCGCCGGAGGCGTTCACGCGGGCGGGTGCCGAGATCGTCACGATCGGTGCCGAGCCGGACGGGCTCAACATCAACGACGGCTGCGGCTCGACCCACCTCGGCAAGCTGAAGGCCGCGGTCCTCGAGCACGGCGCGGACCTCGGCATCGCGCACGACGGCGACGCCGACCGCTGCCTCGCCGTGGACCACACCGGCGACGAGGTCGACGGCGACCAGATCCTCTCCGTGCTCGCGCTGGCCATGCGTGAGCGCTCCGAGCTGCGGTCCGACACGGTCGTCGCCACGGTGATGTCCAACCTGGGCTTCAAGCTGGCGATGGAGAAGGCCGGGATCCGGCTGGTGCAGACGGCCGTCGGCGACCGGTACGTGCTGGAGGAGATGAAGGAGCACGGGTTCGCCCTCGGCGGCGAGCAGTCCGGGCACGTGATCATCCTCGACCACGCGACGACCGGTGACGGCACGCTGACCGGGCTGCTGCTGGCGGCGCGGGTCGCCCAGACCGGCCGGACGCTGCGGGAGCTCGCCTCGGTCATGGAGCGGCTGCCGCAGGTCCTGATCAATGTGCCGGATGTGGACCGGACGCGGGTGAAGACGTCCGCGGACCTCGCTGCCGCGGTCACCGAGGCGGAACGGGAGCTGGGGGAGACCGGCCGGGTGCTGCTGCGTCCGTCGGGTACCGAACCCCTGGTCCGCGTCATGGTCGAGGCCGCCGACATCGAGCAGGCCCGTGCGGTCGCCGGGCGGCTGGCCGACGCGGTGAAGTCGGCCCTCGGGTAGTCCCTCCTGGCTGCCGGAGGGCGGGGACCGCGCGTCCCGGCCGCGGATCATCCGTGGCCGCTCGCGCGGTCCCCGCGCCTGTTTCTCAGGGGCGTTGTCGCTGCCGTGCCCAGAAGTACTTCTGGGCGAGCAGGGTCAGCGTTCCGGCGACGACGATGCCGAGCAGGTTCAGCAGCAGCTGTTCCGAGGAACGAGCGGTCTGGTCGGTGTCGCCGTACACCAGGGCCACGGCCGCGTTCGCGGCGGCGGGCACGGTCGTCACGGAGATGGCGACGCCGACCAGGGCGCCCGACTTGGCGGAGGTCAGCGACAGCGTGCCGGCGATCCCGGCGAGCACCGCCACGACGAGCGAGAACCAGTCCGGGGCGTAGATGAAGCCGGTGTTGGGCCGGTCGGCCTCCAACTGCGCCTTGCTGAACAGGCCGACCGCGTGCATGAACACACTGAAGCCGGCCGTCAGCGCCATCGCCGCGGCGAAGCCCACGAGCAGCGCGATCAGTGAGCGCCACGCCAGTCGGGGCTGGCGTCGCACCAGGGCCGTGCAGATGCCGGCGAGCGGGCCGAACTCCGGCCCCACCGCCATCGCGCCGACGATCAGGATGGCGTTGTCCAGCACCACACCGCAGGCCGCGATCATGGTGGCCAGCGTGATGAACGCGACGTAGGTGAACGAGAGCGTCGACTCCTCGTGGGTCGCGTCGGTCAGACCCTCCCACAGCACCGCGTCGGCGCCCTCGCCCGGCGCCTCCTTCTCGGCCCGGTCCGCCCGCCGGGACAGCGACAGGTCGATGTCCTCCACGGCGATCGAGCCGGTCTCGTCCAGGCCCAGACGGCGCAGACCGCTGATGAGTTCGTCACCCGCCTCGCGCGCCACGTCGCACAGCACGAGGTCTCCGGCGGGGTCGCGGGCGGCGCCCGGAAGGACGACGAGGTGGGCGGTGCCGACCGTCCCTTCGATGAGACGGACCACCTCGTCGGTCCTGTCCGCCGGCGTGATCAGGCGCAGATGCAGCATGGCGCCTTTCTAGCAGGCGGCCCTAGAGCTTGCGGAGCCTGAGGCGCTGCACCTTGTGGTCCGGGCCCTTGCGCAGGATGAGGGTGGCCCGGCCCCGGGTGGGGGCGATGTTCTCGACCAGGTTCGGCTTGTTGATGGTCCGCCAGAGGGTGCGCGCGTAGTCCAGGGCGTCCTCCTCGGAGACCTGGGTGTACTTGCGGAAGTACGAGTTGGGGTTCTGGAAGGCCGTCTGGCGCAGCTTCTTGAAGCGGTTGAGGTACCAGCGCTCGATGTCCTCGGCGCTCGCGTCGACGTACACGCTGAAGTCGAAGTAGTCGGCGAGACCGACCCGGGTGCGGCCGTCCTTGCCGGGCAGGGCGGGCTGGAGGACGTTCAGGCCCTCCACGATCAGGATGTCCGGGCGGCGGACGGTGAGCTTCTCGTCGGCCACGATGTCGTAGATGAGGTGGGAGTAGACGGGCGCGGACACCTCGCTCTTGCCCGCCTTGATGTCGGCGACGAACCGGGTGAGGGCCCGGCGGTCGTAGGACTCGGGGAATCCCTTCCGCGACATCATGCCGCGTGCCTCCAGCTCCCTGGTGGGCAGCAGGAAGCCGTCGGTGGTGACGAGTTCCACGCGCGGGTGCTCGGGCCAGCGGGAGAGCAGGGCCTGCAGAAGACGGGCCACGGTGGACTTGCCGACGGCCACGGAGCCGGCGACCCCTATGACGAACGGGGTGCCGGACTGGGAGCCCTTCTCACCGAGGAACGTGTTCAGCGCCCCCCGGAGTCCGTCCGTGGCGCCGACGTAGAGGTTGAGGAGCCGGGAGAGCGGGAGGTAGATGTCCCGGACCTCGTCCAGGTCGATGACATCGCCGAGGCCGCGGAGCTTCTCCACCTCCTCGGCGGTGAGCGGCAGCGGTGTCTTGTTCCGCAGCGCGCTCCACTCGGCGCGGGTGAGATCGACGTAGGGAGTCGCCTCCGGCCTGTGCCGGTGGGCGCTCCGGGGCATCGAGGAGACCTGTGAGATCACAGTCCATTGTTAACGGAGTTTGAACGGGGTGGTGGGGTGGGGTGCGTCACGTGGGGGTGGGGGCGGTCCGGGACATGCCGCAGGGGCGGGCGGTCTTTCACGCCCGCCCCTGCGGCTCGACGTCAGTCGGTCCGGTCGTTGAGTCCTTCGTGTACGACCCATTCCGGGTAGCCGCTCACGGGCTCGGCGTTCAGCCGCACCGGGCCGGGCTGGACCGCCAGGCCGGCCAGCACGGCCAGCGTGGTCACCGAGGTGGCGGCGGAGACGATCTTTCGTGGACTTCGGGTTCCGCGCAGGCGGAACCAGGGTCTGGAATGCAAGAGCATCCCTTTCTCGGTCGGGGAGGGCAGGCGGCCGGAAGGGCGGCGCGGAACGGGAAGCGGTGACGAGCCGAGGCCCTGATGCCTACTCAGAAAGACGCGGTGCGCACCCACATGGGTCGATGTGTGCGCATGGCCGGTACGGCGGCATGACGATGTGTGACCCCTCCCCGTGAGCGCCACGGCGCGAGCCGGTCGATGCCGCTCACTTCCCCTACGTGAACGAGGAATTTCTGTGTGCAGTCTGTGAATGAGGGCAGGGCGGCAGGCGTGGTGGCCGATTGAAGTTGGCTGGTTGTCGATCGGTTCAGTTGAGGGTGAAGAGCTCCGAGACCCCTGGTAACCCCGTGGTAATTTCCGATTTCGGGCACGCGGCGCCCCTTTTCGGCGGCTCCCGGATCGTAGGCTGCGGCACATGTGCGGAATCGTGGGATACGTAGGGTCGCAGTCGGCGCTCGATGTGGTGATGGCCGGGCTGAAGAGGCTGGAGTACCGGGGGTACGACTCGGCGGGCGTCGCCGTGCTGGCGGACGGCGGGCTGGCCTCGGCGAAGAAGGCCGGAAAGCTGGTCAACCTGGAGAAGGAGCTGGTCGACCGGCCGTTGCCGACGGGCTCGACCGGCATCGGTCACACCCGCTGGGCGACGCACGGCGGTCCCACGGACGGCAACGCACACCCGCACCTGGACAACGCGGGACGGGTCGCGGTGGTCCACAACGGCATCATCGAGAACTTCGCGGTGCTGCGCGCGGAACTGGCGGAGCGGGGGCACGAGCTGAACTCCGAGACGGACACGGAGGTGGTCGCCCACCTGCTGGCCGAGGAGTTCTCCTCCTGCGGGGACCTCGCCGAGGCGATGCGGCTGGTGTGCCGCCGGCTGGAGGGCGCGTTCACCCTGGTCGCGGTGCACGCCGACGAGCCGGACGTGGTGGTCGGCGCCCGCCGGAACTCGCCGTTGGTGGTGGGCGTCGGCGAGGGCGAGGCGTTCCTGGCCTCCGACGTCGCCGCGTTCATCGCCCACACCCGCTCCGCGATCGAGCTGGGCCAGGACCAGGTGGTGGAACTGCGCCGGGACGGCGTCACGGTGACGGGCTTCGACGGCAGCCCGGCCGAGGTCCACTCCTACCACGTGGACTGGGACGCGTCGGCGGCCGAGAAGGGGGGCTACGACTACTTCATGCTCAAGGAGATCGCCGAGCAGCCCAAGGCGGTCGCCGACACCCTCCTCGGGCGCATCGACCCGTCCGGCTCGCTGACCCTGGACGAGGTGCGGATCAGCCCCTCGGAGCTGCGCGAGGTCGACAAGGTCGTCATCGTCGCCTGCGGTACGGCCTTCCACGCCGGCCTGATCGCCAAGTACGCCATCGAGCACTGGACGCGCATCCCGTGCGAGGTGGAACTGGCGAGCGAGTTCCGCTACCGGGACCCGATCCTGGACGGCCGCTCCCTGGTGATCGCCATCTCCCAGTCCGGCGAGACCATGGACACCCTGATGGCGCTCCGGCACGCCCGCGAGCAGGGTTCCAAGGTGCTGGCGATCTGCAACACCAACGGCTCGACGATCCCACGCGAGTCGGACGCCGTGCTGTACACGCACGCCGGCCCCGAGGTCGCCGTCGCCTCGACCAAGGCGTTCCTCACCCAGCTGGTCGCCTGCTACCTGGTCGCCCTGTATCTGGGCCAGGTACGGGGGACCAAGTGGGGGGACGAGATCCAGGCCGTCATCAAGGACCTGTCCCGGATCTCGGAGGAGGTCGAGCGGGTCCTGGAGACCATGGAGCCGGTACGGGCTCTCGCGCGGACGCTGGCGTCGAAGAACACGGTGCTGTTCCTCGGCCGGCACGTGGGCTACCCGGTGGCCCTGGAGGGCGCGCTCAAGCTGAAGGAACTGGCGTACATGCACGCCGAGGGCTTCGCCGCGGGCGAGCTGAAGCACGGTCCGATCGCGCTGATCGAGGAGGACCTGCCGGTGGTGGTGGTCGTACCGTCGCCGCGCGGCCGGTCCGTCCTGCACGACAAGATCGTGTCCAACATCCAGGAGATCCGGGCGCGGGGCGCGCGCACGATCGTGATCGCCGAGGAGGGCGACGAGGCGGTCGTCCCCTACGCCGACCACCTGATCCGGATCCCGGTCACGCCGACGCTGCTCCAGCCGCTGGTGGCCACGGTGCCGCTCCAGGTCTTCGCCTGCGAGCTGGCGACGGCCCGCGGCAACGAGGTGGACCAGCCCCGGAACCTGGCGAAGTCCGTGACGGTGGAGTAGGCCGGATCACCGCCGGCAAGCGCGAGGGGCGAACGGCTTACGCCGTTCGCCCCTCGGTCACCGGTCAGGCGGTCACCAGTTGATGCAGGTCTTCGGGACCCAGCCGTCCTTCTTGTCGCCGCCGTAGTACCAGAGGTTGCTCGACTTGCCGCAGGCCTTGTACGAGCCGCCCTTGTAGGCCTTGCCGTCGTTGCAGATGCCGCCCTTGCGGCCCTTGCCCCAGATGCCGACGGCCGTGGCCGTCGTCTTCGGCGAGGTGCGGACGTTGACGGTCTCCTTGGCCTTGACGTTGACGATCGCCTTGCTGCAGTCGTGCGGCAGGGACGCCGCGGACGCGGTGCCGGCGGTGGCGACGGCGCCGGTGAGGGCCGTACCGATGAGGGCCGCGGTGGTGAGCGCGGTGCCCAGGGACTTGAACTTCAAGGCAGTGTCCTCCCGTTGTGTGCGTCGGCGTCCGTGGCGGAACGGATCATGGATCACGGATCACCGGTCGCGAGGAAGACTACTGCGAGCGGATCCGGCCATGATCTCGGGGTGTCGCGCCGCGGGGTGCTCAGTGGACGGAGAAGCCGCCGTCCACGTGGATCGACTGGCCCGTGACGTAGGCGGAGGCGCGGCTCGCCAGGAACACCGCGGCGCCCGCGAAGTCCTCGGCGAGGCCGTTGCGGCCGGTCATCGTGCGTGCGGCCAGGGCCGCCACCCGCTCGGGGTCGGACGACAGCCGCGCGTTGAGCGGGGTCATCACGAAGCCCGGCACCAGGGTGTTGCAGGTGACGCCGTGCGGTGACCAGGCCTCGGCCTGGGAACGGGCCAGGGACTCCAGCGCCCCTTTCGAGACACCGTAGGCGCCGCTCTGCACGAAGGCGCGGTGCGCCTGCTGGGAGGTGATGTGGATGATCCGCCCGAAACCCCGCTCGGCCATGCCCGGGCCGAACCGCTGGCCCAGCAGGAAGGGGGCCTCCAGGTTCACCGCCATGGTGGTGTCCCACACGTCCTCGTCCAGCTCGCTCAGGGGCGGCCTGAGGTTCACCCCGGCGGAGTTGACGAGGATGTCGGGCTCCCCGAAGACGGCCGCGGCCTCCTCGGCCGCCGCGCGCGCCCCGTCACGGGTGCCCAGATCGCCGCTCACCCAGGCCGCCCGGCACCCGTCGGCCGTCAACTCCCCGACCGTGGAGGCCAGCTGCTCCTTCCCGCGTGCCACCACCACGACCCGCGCACCGGCCCGCGCCAGCGCCCCCGCGACAGCCCGCCCGATGCCGGAACTCCCCCCGGTCACCACGGCGACCCGGTCGTCCAGCGAGAAGAGGTCGGCGAGGTAGGTACGCGATGTGGTCATGCCGGGAGCGTAGGTGACGTGGTGTCGTCGGCCCGCTGCCGGCCCGGGTCGTAGGGTGCTGGGCATGAGCATCATCGGGGTGGGCATCGATGTCGCCGAGATCGACCGGTTCCGGGCGTCACTGGAGCGCACGCCGGGGCTCGCCGACCGCCTGTTCGTGGAGCGGGAGCTGCTGCTGTCCAGCGGGGAGCGGCGCGGATACGCCTCGCTGGCGGCCCGGTTCGCCGCCAAGGAGGCCCTGGCCAAGGCGCTGGGTGCGCCGCCGGGGCTGCAGTGGACCGACGCCGAGGTGTACGTGGAGGACACCGGGCAGCCGCGGCTGCGGGTGAGCGGGACCGTGGCCGCGCGGGCCGCCGCGCTGGGCGTGCGGGCCTGGCACGTGTCGCTCAGTCATGACGCGGGCGTGGCCTCGGCCGTGGTGGTCGCCGAGGGCTGACCGGTCGGCGGTCCGGGTGTGACCGGCGGGGGTTTGCGGGCAGACTCGGTGCCATGCGTACTGCGTACAGCGTGGAGACGGTAAGGGCGGCCGAAAGGGCGCTGATGGCGCGGCTGCCGGAGGGCGCGCTGATGCAGCGGGCCGCCGCCGGGCTGGCCGCCGCCTGCGCCGAACTGCTCGGGCGGGTGTACGGCAGCCGGGTGGTGCTGCTCGTCGGCAGCGGCGACAACGGCGGGGACGCCCTGTACGCGGGGGCCCGGCTGGCCCGGCGCGGCGCCGGGGTGACGGCCGTGCCGCTGACTCCCGGACGGGCCCATGCCGGCGGGCTCGCCGCCCTGCGGCGGACGGGCGGCACGGTCGCCGCCCCGGATGCCGCCGAGGAGCTGATCGCGCGGGCCGACCTGGTGGTGGACGGGATCGTCGGGATCGGGGGCAAGGGCGGGCTGCGGCCGGATGCCGAGCGGCTCGCCGACGCGGTGGCGCGATCCGCCGCCGCCGTCGTCGCCGTGGACCTGCCCAGCGGGGTCGACGCGGACACCGGGCAGGTGCGGGGTGCCGCGCTGCGGGCCGACCTGACCGTCACCTTCGGCACGTACAAGCCCGGACTGCTGGTGGATCCCGCGCGCGAGTACGCCGGGGTGGTGCGGCTCGTCGACATCGGGCTGGAACCGCCGGCCGCCGACGCCGAGCTGGAGGCCCTGCAACACGCGGACGTGGCACGCCTGCTGCCGGCGCCGGCGGCGGAGAGCGACAAGTACCGGCGGGGGGTCGTCGGGATCGCGGCCGGCTCGGCGCGCTACCCGGGGGCGGCCGTGCTGGCCGTGTCCGGGGCGCTGCGCGGCGGGGCCGGGGCCGTACGGTACGTCGGCCCGGCCGGGGACGCGGTCCTCGCGCGCTTCCCGGAGACCCTCGTCTCCGACGCCGGACCCGCCAAGGCCGGGCGGGTGCAGGCGTGGGTGGTCGGGCCGGGTGCCGGCGACGACGCGGCGACCGTGGCCGAGGTACTGGAGGCGGACGTGCCGGTGCTGCTGGACGCGGACGGGCTGCGGCTGGCCGAGCGGGACGCGGTACGGCGGCGTACGGCGCCGACGCTGATGACTCCGCACGCCGGTGAGGCCGCGGCGCTGCTCGGCGTACGGCGGGAGGAGGTCGAGGACGCCCGGCTGGCGGCGGTGCGGGAGCTGGCGGCGGTGTACCGGGCGACGGTGCTGCTGAAGGGGTCGACGACGCTGGTCGCCGGGCCCGGGGGCGGGCCGGTGCGGGTGAACGCCACGGGGACGCCGTGGCTGGCCACGGCGGGCAGCGGGGACGTGCTGTCCGGGCTGGCCGGGTCCTTGCTGGCGGCGGGGCTGGGGGCGGTGGACGCGGGGAGCGCGGCGGCCTATCTGCACGGGCTGGCGGGGCGGTTCGCGGCCGACGGCGCGCCGGTGGGCGCGCATGACGTCGCGTCACGGATCCCGGAGGCGTGGCGGGACGTGACGGACTGAGGCCACCGTTCGGGCGGGGGGCCGCCCGTGGCCGGACGGCGGCGGGACGGCCCACTCGCGCCGGTTCGGGGGCGGCATGCCCACGGGCGTGCGGGCATAGGGGGAGGGCGACAAGGTCTGTGTGTGGGGGCGGCTGACGGTTCGCGGGGGCGGCGCCGGGGGGCTGTCGGCGGCCTCTGAGACACTGGGGGCGCGATGAGTGAGACAGCTGCTGTGCCGACCGCCGCCCTGCGCGCCCGCGCCGAGATCGATCTGGGTGCCCTGCGCGCCAATGTGCGGGCCCTGCGCGCCCGGGCGGAGGGCGCCGCCGTGATGGCCGTCGTCAAGTCCGACGCGTACGGCCACGGCGCGGTGCCGTGTGCCCGCGCGGCCCTCGCGGCGGGCGCGAGCTGGCTCGGCACGGCCACGGTCGAGGAGGCCCTCGCCCTGCGCGCGGCCGGACTGCCGGGCCGCATGCTGTGCTGGCTGTGGGTGCCGGGCGGCCCCTGGCGGCAGGCGGTCGAGGCCGACATCGACGTCTCGCTGAGCGGGCTGTGGGCGCTGCGCGAGGTCACCGAGGCCGCCCGCGCCGCCGGCCGGGTCGCGCGCGTGCAGCTCAAGGCCGACACCGGGCTCGGCCGCAACGGCTGCCAGCCCGCGGACTGGGCCGAGCTGGTCGGGGAGGCGCTGCGCGCCGAGGCCGAGGGGCTCGTCCGGATCACCGGGCTGTGGTCCCACTTCGCGTGCGCCGACGAACCGGGGCATCCGTCCATCACCGCCCAGCTCGACCGCTTCCGGGAGATGACGGCGTACGCCGAGCGGCAGGGCGTACGGCCCGAGGTGCGGCACATCGCCAACTCGCCGGCCACCCTCACCCTGCCCGAGACCCACTTCGACCTGGTCCGCACGGGCATCGCCCTGTACGGCGTCTCGCCCAGCCCGGAGATCGGCACCCCGGCGGACTTCGGGCTGCGCCCGGTGATGACGCTCAGCGCCTCGCTGGCCCTCGTCAAGCACGTCCCGGGCGGACACGGCGTCAGCTACGGCCACCACTACGTCACCCCCGGCGAGACCACGCTCGGCCTGGTGCCGGTGGGCTACGCGGACGGCATCCCGCGGCACGCCTCGGGCAGCGGCCCGGTGCTGGTGGACGGCAAGTGGCGGACGGTGGCCGGCCGGGTCGCCATGGACCAGTTCGTGGTGGACCTGGGCGGCGACGAGCCCCCGGTGGGCGCCGAGGCGGTGCTGTTCGGTCCGGGCGACCGGGGGGAGCCTACGGCCGAGGACTGGGCGCAGGCGTGCGGCACGATCGCGTACGAGATCGTCACACGCATCGGAACCCGCGTTCCGCGCGTCTATGTGAACGCATCTATGTGAACGGGCAAGAAGTCGGGTGACCGGTTGCGGACCGGCCTCCCGGAGCACCCGTGACACAGGTCACGTGACAGCACGGTGGCACCATCCGTTTCACCCACAGGCGAACTGCAGTACGGCGAAGAGGAGCGGTACGTGAGCGAGAGCAGCGCGGAGGCCGTGGCGGACGTCCTCGCCTCGGCGGCCGTCGCCTCCGCCGCGGGGGCGACGGCCGGGAGCTGGCGCAAGGCGACCGGCATCGCCGGTGCCGCGATAGGCGTGCTGGCCGCGGGCGCGGCGGCCGGCGTCGCCATCGAGCGGATGACGGTGGGCCGCGGGATGCGCAGGAGGGCCCGGCTGGCGCTGGACTCGGCGGGGCCGTACGGCACCCTGCGCGGCACCCCCGGCAAGGCCGAGGCCGACGACGGAACCGAGCTGTACTACGAGGTCGACGAGGTCGAGCCGGACCCGGGCCCGAACGTCTCCCCGCGCCGCCGCCGGCTCTTCGGCCGCAAGGCGCCCGCCCCGGTCACCGTCGTCTTCTGCCACGGCTACTGCCTCAGCCAGGACTCCTGGCACTTCCAGCGGGCGGCCCTGCGCGGGGTCGTGCGGACCGTGCACTGGGACCAGCGCAGCCACGGGCGGTCCGGGCGGGGCGTGGCCCAGACCCGGGACGGGGTGGCCCTCACCATCGACCAGCTCGGCCGCGATCTGAAGGCCGTCCTCGACGCCGCCGTACCGGACGGGCCGATGGTGCTGGTCGGCCACTCGATGGGCGGGATGACGATGATGGCCCTCGCCGCCCAGTACCCGGAGCTGATCCGGGACCGGGTCGTCGCCACCGCCCTCGTGGGGACGTCGTCCGGGCGGCTCGGCGAGGTCAACTTCGGGCTCCCGGTGGCCGGTGTCAACGCGGTGCGCCGGATCCTCCCCGGGGTGCTGAAGGCGCTCGGACAGCAGGCGGAGCTGGTGGAGAAGGGGCGCCGGGCCACCGCCGACCTGTTCGCCGGGATCATCAAGCGGTACTCGTTCGCGGGGCGGGACATCGACCCGGCGGTGGAGCGGTTCGCGGAGCGGATGATCGAGTCCACGCCGATCGACGTGGTCGCCGAGTTCTACCCGGCCTTCACCGACCACGACAAGACCGGGGCTCTCGCCTGCTTCCGGGACATGCCGGTGCTGGTGCTGGCCGGCGTGCAGGACCTGGTCACCCCCAGCGAGCACAGCGAGGCCATCGCCGACCTGCTGCCCGACGCCGAACTGGTCCTCGTGCCGGACGCCGGGCACCTGGTGATGCTGGAGCACCCGGAAGTGGTCACCGACCGCCTCGCCGACCTGCTCACCCGCGCGGGTGCGGTGCCGGCAGGGGCTACCGTAAGTGGCTATGGAACGACCAGCAGCACCGGCGGCGCAGAAGGCCGCTGAGATCCGGCTGACGATCACCTCACCCGAGCAGATGCGGGAGCTGGGCCGCCGACTGGCCAAGCTGCTGCGCGCGGGTGACCTCGTGATGCTCAGCGGGGAGCTAGGCGCGGGCAAGACCACCATGACGCGCGGTCTCGGCGAGGGACTCGGCGTGCGGGGCGCGGTCACCTCGCCGACCTTCGTCATCGCCCGGGTGCACCCCTCCCTCGGCGACGGCCCGCCCCTCGTCCACGTCGACGCCTACCGGCTCTCCGGCGGGCTGGACGAGATGGAGGACCTGGACCTCGACGTCTCGCTGCCCGACTCGGTGATCGTCGTGGAGTGGGGCGAGGGCAAGGTCGAGGAGCTGACCGAGGAGCGGCTCCAGATCGTCATCCACCGCGCCGTCGGAACCGCGGCATCGGTGGACGCCCCCGAATCGCCCGACACCGACGAGGTGCGGCACGTCATCCTGACCGGTCTGGGGGAGCGCTGGGCCGACGCCGGCCTGGAGACGCTGACCGGCTGACACCGCCGTACCGACAAGCTGTCGGCACCATATTGCGCAGGACGTCCCGGGCGTGGTGACATGGTACCCAGCCCGTAGTTAGGTGTGCCTAACCACGCCCGCCCCCGCACCTCAGGAGGCGTCCATGACCGCAGTACGGCCCCCCGAACGGCCCCGGCCCGCCGTGCCCGCCGGGGCGTCCATGCGCGACCTGCTGGCCTCGTGCGCGGCGGCGGACGCGGTCTCCCGGCCGCCACGGGCCCCGGAGCCCCCGCGGCAGGCCCCTGTGCCCGCCCGCGAACGGCGGCGCGCAGCCTAGGGCCTCTCGTCCGGCCGGCCGGCCGGTCAGGTCACGTCGGGTCGGGTCGGGTCGGTTCGGGGCGCGTCAGGTCGGGTCCGGTCCGGTCCGGTCCGGGAGGAACGCCCTAGCGGATCACCACGACCGGTACGCCGATCGTCGCGAACCGCCACATCGCGTCGCCGTCCGCCCGGCCCTCACGGATGCCGCCCGTCTTCACGCTCGGTTCCGCCATCTCGCCCGAGCCGCTGCTCACCGCCGCGCTGAACCCGATCACCACATCGTCCACGCTGGTGAAGCGCACCACGTGCTCGACGGGCAGACCGTCGGTGCCGGTGGCCATGTTCGAGCGGGACGTGACCCAGTAGATGCCCGGCGGCGGGTCGACGCTGCCCGGGCGCACCGGGAAGGTGCGCTGCACCCGGTTCCCGGGAGCGACCAGCCAGATCCGGTCGTCGTCCACCGAGTACACGACCCGTTCACCCGATCCGGAGTTGCCCGGCAGGGCCGTCGGGTCGTCCCGGTTCCGGGGCGCCTTCTTCGCGGCCGCCGCCGACGCGCTCGCCTCCGGACCGCCGCGCAGGGCCGCCGGAACGGTCGCCTGGGCCTGGTAGGCGAGGAAACCGACCGTACCCAGGGCCGCCGCGGTGAGGCCGGCCACGATCCCCGAGCTGGACCCTGCCACCGGCCCCACCTCCGTTTCGCGCCATATGTCGTACTTGGTGCAGACCGTAGCAGCCGGTGACGCTCCGTCGATGTCGGCAGTGCGCGAGCCGCGGGCGCCGTAGGCTGTTCGCGTGCTCTTGCTCGCTCTGGATACCGCCACACCCGCCGTCACCGTCGCGCTGCACGACGGCACGGACGTCATCGCCTCCGCCGGCCAGGTCGACGCCCGCCGGCACGGAGAGCTGCTGCTGCCGGCCGTCGACCGGGTCCTCGCCGAGGCCGGGCTGAAGCTGGAGGCCGTCACCGGGATCGTCGTGGGCACCGGGCCCGGCCCCTACACCGGTCTGCGCGTCGGCCTGATGACCGCGGACACCTTCGGTCTCGCGCTCGGCGTCCCGGTGCACGGCGTGTGCACACTGGACGGCCTCGCCTACGCCGCCGACATCGAGAAGGGCCCCTTCGTCGTGGCGACCGACGCCCGGCGCAAGGAGGTCTACTGGGCCACCTACGCCGACTCCCGGACCCGGCTGACCGACCCGGCCGTCGACCGCCCGGCCGACATCGCCGAGCGGGTCGCGGGCCTCCCGGCGGTCGGCGCGGGCGCGCTGCTCTACCCGGACACGTTCCCGAGCGCCCACGAGCCCGAGCACGTGTCCGCCGCCGCCCTCGCCTCGCTCGCGGCGCAGAAGCTGGCCGCAGGCGAGCAACTGCCCGCGCCCCGGCCGCTCTACCTGCGCCGCCCGGACGCCCAGGTCCCCAAGAACTACAAGGTGGTCACCCCCAAGTGACACAGCCGGCACCCCCCCGACTGCGCGAGATGCGCTGGTGGGACATCGACCCGGTCCTGGAGCTGGAGAAGGACCTGTTCCCCGAGGACGCCTGGTCCCGGGGCATGTTCTGGTCCGAACTGGCCCACGCCCGGGGCCCCGAGGCCAACCGGCGCTATCTCGTGGCCGAGAGCGGTGACCGCGTCGTCGGCTACGCCGGTCTCGTCGCCTCCGGCGAACAGGCCGACGTCCAGACCATCGCCGTCGCCCGCGACCACCAGGGCACCGGCCTCGGCGCCCGCCTGCTGACCGAACTGCTGCGGGCGGCGACCGCGTTCGAGTGCCACGAGGTGATGCTCGAATGCCGGGTCGACAACGTCCGTGCCCAGAAGCTCTACGAGCGCTTCGGCTTCGTCCCCATCGGCTTCCGGCGCGGCTACTACCAGCCCGGCAACGTGGACGCCCTGGTGATGCGCCTGACCACAGGACCCGACAGCGGCTCCGCGGCGTCCGACAGCGGCTCCGCCGCGGGTTCTTCCCCAGTACAAGGAACCGACACCCATGACTGACGAACCCCTCGTCCTCGGCATCGAGACCTCCTGCGACGAGACCGGCGTCGGTGTCGTCCGCGGCACCACCCTGCTGGCGGACGCCGTCGCCTCCAGCGTCGACGAGCACGCCCGCTTCGGCGGTGTCGTACCGGAGGTGGCGTCCCGGGCGCACCTGGAGGCGATGGTCCCCACCATCGACCGCGCGCTGAAGGAGGCCGGGATCAGCGCCAGGGACCTGGACGGCGTCGCGGTCACCGCCGGCCCCGGCCTCGCGGGCGCCCTGCTCGTCGGCGTCTCGGCGGCCAAGGCGTACGCCTACGCCCTCGGCAAGCCCCTGTACGGCGTCAACCACCTCGCCTCCCACATCTGCGTGGACCAGCTGGAGCACGGCCCGCTGCCCGAGCCGACGATGGCCCTGCTGGTGTCCGGCGGCCACTCCTCCCTGCTGCTGTCCTCGGACATCACCTCCGACGTCCGCCCGATGGGCGCGACCATCGACGACGCGGCCGGCGAGGCGTTCGACAAGATCGCCCGCGTGCTGAACCTGGGCTTCCCGGGCGGCCCGGTCATCGACCGGTACGCGAAGGAGGGCGACCCGCGGGCGATCGCCTTCCCGCGCGGACTGACCGGCCCGCGCGACCCGGCGTACGACTTCTCCTTCTCCGGTCTGAAGACCGCCGTGGCCCGCTGGATCGAGGCGAGGCGGGCGGCCGGCGAGGAGGTCCCGGTCCGCGACGTGGCCGCCTCCTTCCAGGAGGCCGTGGTCGACGTGCTGACCCGCAAGGCCGTCCGCGCCTGCAAGGACGAGGGCGTGGACCACCTGATGATCGGGGGCGGGGTGGCGGCCAACTCCCGGCTGCGCGCCCTCGCCCAGGAGCGCTGCGAGGCGGCCGGCATCCGCCTGCGCGTACCGCGCCCCAAGCTGTGCACGGACAACGGCGCGATGGTGGCCGCGCTGGGCGCCGAGATGGTCGCCCGCAACCGGGCCGCCTCCGGCTGGGACCTGTCGGCCGACTCCTCCCTCCCGGTGACCGAACCGCACGTCCCGGGCCACGACCATGTGCACGAGGTCAGCAAGGAGAACCTGTACTCGTGACGGTCGCGCTGATGTGGGAGGCGCGTGCGGCCGAGGGCCGCGGCGCGGAGCTGGTGTCCTGGGCGCGGGAGCGGCGGCTCGCCGTGGAGCCGCTGCGGCGCGAGACCTTCCGCGCGCCGCAGGACCGGGTGCTGGTCGTCACGTGGTGGGACGCCCCGTACGACGCCGAGCTGCCCGAACTGCCCGAGCCGGACGGTGACCTGGTCACCCGTGCGGTGCACCGCTGGCGCTTCGAGCAGGTGCCGGACGCCTGAAGTTGAGGGTTCCGGTCCGACTGCGCTATGATCATCACACAGCGAACGGCCGGAACACCGGCCCGGACGCAGTGCGTTGGTGGTCCAAGGAAAGACGCCCCGCTTCCTGCGGGGAGATGCAGGTGCAAGGCCTGCCCGGCGCTCCACTCGACACCCCGCCCCCGGGTTCCCGGAGGCGGGGTGTTCGCGTGAGCGGCTCAGTCCGCTCCCTCGGACGTCGTCACCTCGCAGTGCAGCCGCCGTTCGCCCCCGAGCACCCGCACCGGCCCCGTCAGCCGCAGCCGCGCCCGGTGCCGTACCTCCGCACTCGACGGGCCCACCCGCAGTTCCAGCGCGCCGGGCTCCACCACGCGGGCCCCCGCGCCGCCCGTGAAGGACGCCAGGTCCGCGTGGAAGCGGAAGGTCAGACGGCGGGCGGCGCCCGGGCGCAGGTCGAGGCGCCGGTAGCCGATCAGGCGGACGTCCGGGCGGGTCACCGAGGCCACCGGATCGTGGAGATAGAGCTGGACGACCTCGGTGCCCGCGCGGTCGCCGGTGTTGCGGACCGTCAGCGACAGGTCGTACCAGCCGTCCGTGGAGATCCCGGCCGCGGAGCCCGCGAAGTCCTCCCAGGCGAACTCCGTGTACGAGCGGCCGTGGCCGAAGGGGTACAGCGGGGTCGGGTCCAGGTTGCTGACCTCGCCCGCCAGGCCCAGCGGGGGCTGGAGATAGGTCCAGGGCTGGCCGCCGGGCAGGCGCGGCACGCTCACCGGGAGGCGCCCGGAGGGGTTCACCCGGCCGGACAGCACCCCGGCGACCGCTGGACCGCCCTCCTCGCCGGGGAAGAACGCCTGCACCACCGCGCCGAGCCGGCCGTGCCAGCGGCCGAGGGCGTAGGGGCGGCCGGTGAGCAGGACGAGGACCACCGGGACGCCCGTCGCCACGAGCGCGTCCAGCAGGCCGGCCTGGACGCCGGGCAGTCGCAGGTCCGTCGCGTCACAGCCCTCGCCCGAGGTGCCCCGCCCGAACAGGCCGGCCCGGTCCCCCAGCACCGCCACGCACACGTCCGCCTCCGCCGCCCGGGCCACCGCCTCCGCGAAGCCGGCGGTGTCCGTCCCGGACACCCCGCAGCCCTCCGCGAACGTCACCTTGGCGTCCGGCAGCTCGGCGCGCAGGGAGTCCAGCACGGTGGGGACGCCGATGCCGAGCGGGACCCCGGGGTGGCGGCTGAGGACGTGGGAGGGGAAGGAGTAGCAGCCGAGCATGGCGAGCGGGTCCGCCGCCCGGGGGCCGACGACCGCGATCCGGATGCCGGGGGCCAGCGGGAGCAGGCCGCCGGGGCTGTCCAGCAGGACCACCGACTCCTCGGCCAGGCGCCGGGCGAGGGCCCGGTTCTCCGCCGGGTCCAGGTCGAGCGGGCCCTCCGGCTCCGGCCGCCAGTCCTCGTCCAGCAGGCCCAGCTCGCACTTCTGGAGCAGGACGCGGCGGGCCGCGCGGTCCACCAGGGACTCCGGGACACGGCCCTGCCGTACGGCGGTGACGAGCGGGGTGCCGTAGCACCCCGGGGCCGGCAGCTCGACGTCGACGCCCGCGGCCAGGGCCAGATGCGCCGCCCGCGCCTCGTCCTCCGCGACCCGGTGCAGGGTGCGCAGGAAGCCGATGCCGAAGTAGTCGGCCACCACCGTGCCGGTGAACCCCCACTCCTCGCGCAGCAGCTCGGTCAGCAGCCACGGGTCGGCGCAGGCGGGCACGCCGTCGGTCTCGGTGTAGGCCGCCATCACCGAGCGGGCGCCTCCCTCGCGCAGCGCCATCTCGAACGGCGGCAGGATGACGTCCGCCAGCTCCCGTGCGCCCGCCCGTACCGGGGCGAGGTTCCGTGCGCCCGCCGAGGCCGCGTACCCGGCGAAGTGCTTGAGCGTGGCGACGACACCGGCCGACTCCAGCCCGCGCACGTAGGCCGTGCCGACCGTCCCGACCAGGTACGGGTCCTCGCCGATCGTCTCCTCCACCCGCCCCCAGCGCGGATCGCGGACCACGTCCAGCACCGGGGCCAGGCCCTGGTGCACCCCGGCCGCACGCAGGTCGCGGCCGATGCGGTGACCCACCCGCTCGACCAGCTCCGGGTCGAAGGAGGCGCCCCAGGCGAGCGGGACCGGGTAGGCGGTCGCCCGCCAGGCGGTGAAGCCTGCCAGGCACTCCTCGTGGGCGATCGCCGGAACGCCGAAGCGGTTCGCGCCGGCGATCCGGCGCTGCGTCCGGGCCAGGGCCCGCGCTCCGGCGTCCGGGTCGACGGGCGCGGTGCCGAAGGGCCGGGTCAGCTGGCCGAGGCCGCGGGTGATCAGCTCGTCCCAGTCGTGGCCGGGGGCCATCTCCCGTTGGAGGGGGGCGACCCCGTGGGCGACTCCGTGGGCGACCCCGTCACCCGGAGCGGTGCCGTCCGTGGGGGCGCCCACCCACACGCCGTACAGCTGGGCCGCCTTCTCCTCCAGGGTCATCCGGGACAGCAGGTCGGCCACGCGGGTGTCGGCGGGCAGACCGGGGTCGCGCCAAGGAGCGGTGGTCATGGAACTCCCGTCGATGGTCGGGATCGAACATGGCCGGCGGTGCTTCACGAATGTTTCGAAACAGATTCCGAATGCTCCGGGAAGCTAAGGGGCGCCAGGGCCTTCGTCAAGAGGTCCGACGGGGCTACGATCGCGGGCATGACGCCTCGGAAACCCGCGGAAACGCAGTCGGCGACCCTCGCCGAGATCGCCCGTGCGGCCGGGGTCTCCGCCCCGACTGTTTCGAAGGTCCTCAACGGCCGCGCCGACGTCGCGCCCGCGACCCGCGCGCGCGTCGAGGAGCTGCTGCGCGTCCACGGTTACCGGCGCCGCCGTGCCGAGGCGTCCCGCTCGCCGCTCATCGACCTGGTCTTCCACGAGCTGGAGAGCGCCTGGGCGCTGGAGGTCATCCGGGGCGTGGAGGCCGTGGCCGGGGACGCCGGGCTGAGCGTGGTGCTGTCCGAGTCGGCCGGCCGGCTCACCCCCGGCCGGACCTGGGCCGACCAGGTCGCCGCCCGCCGCCCGCACGGCGTGGTGCTGGTGCTGTCCGGACTCGACGAGTCCCAGCGGGCGCTGCTGGCCAGCCGGTCCATCCCGTTCGTGGTGATGGACCCGGCCGGCGACCCGGGCCCGGACGTGCCGTCCATCGGCGCCACCAACTGGCAGGGCGGCCTCGCCGCCACCCGTCACCTGGTGGAACTCGGGCACACCCGGATCGGCGCGATCAGCGGCCCGTCCCGGATGATGTGCAGCCGGGCCCGGATGGACGGCTACCGGGCGGCCCTGGAGACGGCCGGACTGCCGGTCGATCCCTCGCTCGTCGCGGCCGGCGACTTCCACCACGACGCCGGCTACCGCCTGGGCCTGGAGCTGCTGCGCCGCCCGGACCGGCCGACCGCCGTCTTCGCGGGCAACGACCTCCAGGCGCTCGGCCTGTACGAGGCCGCCCGCGAACTGGGCCTGCGCGTCCCGGAGGACGTGAGCGTGGTCGGCTTCGACGACCTGCCGGTGGCCCGCTGGGTGGGTCCGCCCCTGACGACCGTACGGCAGCCGCTGGCCGAGATGGCGGCGGCGGCGGCCCGGCTGGTGCTGGAGCTGGGACAGGCGCGGCAGGAGCGGACCGCGACGCGGGTGGAGCTGGCGACGAGCCTGGTGGTGCGGTCCAGCACGGCCGGGCCCGCCGTGGCCGGAAGCTGACGTATTGACGGACGGGGTGGGCGCGCCCACACTCCTCCGAAGTCAATCGGTTGTACGACCGAAACTTTCGGAGGCGCCCGCCATGAGATCCTCCCGATCCCCCCGATTCTCCGCACCGCCCCGATCCTCCCGGCTCCACGGAAGCTCCCGGCCCCGGAGGGCCTTCCTGCGGGCCTGTCCGGCCGTGTGGGTCACCGCCGTGGGCCTGTTCGCCGCCGGCGCCGGCACGGTCCACGCCGCCGACACCCCGCTGCGCGACCTCGCCGCGGCCAAGGGCAAGGTCATCGGCACGGCCGTCACCGGTACCAGGCTCACCGGCACCTACGGCGACCTCGCCGGAGCCCAGTTCGGCTCGCTGACGCCGGGCAACGCCATGAAGTGGGGCACGGTGGAGCCCGCCCGGGGCACTTTCGACTGGACCGAGGCGGACCGGGTCGTGGCCTTCGCCCAGGCCCACGGCCAGCAGGTGCGCGGCCACACCCTGGTCTGGCACAGCCAGAACCCGAGCTGGCTGACGACCGGAAGCTGGACGCCCGCCCAGCTCAGCGGCCTGCTCCAGAACCACATCAGCACCGAGGTCGGCCGCTACAAGGGCAGGATCGCCGCCTGGGACGTCGTCAACGAACCCTTCGCCGAGGACGGCACCTACCGCTCGACGCTCTGGTCCGACGCCCTCGGCCCGGGCTACATCGCCAACGCCCTGACCTGGGCGCACGCGGCCGATCCGGACGCCGAGCTGTACATCAACGACTACAACGTCGAGGGCGTCAACGCGAAGTCGAACGCGCTGTACGACCTGGTCAGGTCCCTCAAGCAGCAGGGTGTGCCGATCGACGGCGTCGGTCTGCAGGCCCATCTGGTCCTCGGCCAGGTGCCGCCGACCCTCCGGCAGAACATCCAGCGCTTCGCCGACCTCGGAGTCGACGTGGCGATCACCGAGCTGGACGTCCGGATGCAGCTGCCCGCCGACAGCGCGAAACTCGCCGGGCAGGCGGCCGACTTCAAGTCCGTGGTGGCCGCGTGCGCGGCCGTGACCCGGTGCGTCGGCGTCACCGTGTGGGGCTTCACCGACGCCGACTCCTGGGTGCCGGACACCTTCCCGGGCTACGGGGCGGCGACGCCGTACGACGAGAACTACCGGCCGAAGCCGGCGTACCAGGGCATCGCCCAGGCTCTGGGCGGGGACGGCGGTACGACCCCGCCGCCGGCCGGTGCCTGCACCGCCGCGTACGCCGTCACCGGCCAGTGGAGCACCGGCTTCACCGGCCAGGTGAGGATCTCCTGCTCCGGTGCCTCGCTGTCCTCCTGGAAGGTGAGCTGGGGCTACGGCGCGGGCCAGCAGGTCACCCAGGCCTGGAACGCCGCCTGCACCCAGTCGGGCGCGGCCGTGTCCTGCGCCGACGCGGGCTACAACGGCTCGGTCCCCGACGGCGGTTCGGTCACCTTCGGCTTCAACGCCTCCTGGAACGGGAGCAATCCCGTGCCGGCGGTGACGCTGGCCGGCACCCCGGGACGACCCGGAGGATGAGAATTCCCGAAGAAAACCGACTCCGGCGGCTTGCGCTAACAGTCCGCTAATAATTCGGACTTACGTTCCTGTCGTGACGCGACACGAGGAGCGGGGCGACACGGGCGGACGGGTGGGCCGACGGGCGAGAGCGCTGAAGACCGCCGGCCTCGCCCTGGCGGGGGCCCTGGTGCTGGGCACGGGGGCGGCGGGCTGGGCGTACTGGCACCTGGACCACAACATCAGGGGCGTCGACATCAACAGCGCGCTCGGCGACGACCGGCCCGCGCGGGCGGTGATCACCCCAGCGGCGCCGGCGCCGGCCGCCGCCTCCCCGCTGCCCACCGGCTCCCTGAACATCCTGGTCCTCGGCTCGGACTCGCGCGAGGGCGCGGCCGACAAGGAGCTGGGCGGCGGCGACAGCTCCGGCGCCCGGTCCGACACCGCGATGGTCGTGCACGTCGACGCGGGCCGGACGAAGGCCACCGTGGTCAGCATCCCGCGCGACACGCTCGTCACCCGTCCGTCCTGCCCGCTCGCCTCCGGCGGTGCCACGGCGGTGTCCTACGGCGCCATGTTCAACAGCGCCTACGCCGTGGGCGGTCCCGTGTGCGCGGTGAAGACCGTCGAGTCGCTCACCGGCGTCCGGATGGACCACTACCTGGAGGTCGACTTCTCCGGCTTCGCCCGGCTGGTCGACGCGCTCGGCGGGGTCGACGTCACCACCGGCCAGGACATCGACGACGACAAGAGCCGTCTGCACCTGAAGGCCGGTGCCCACCACCTCGACGGCAAGCAGGCCCTGGCCCTCGCCCGCACCCGGCACGGCATAGGCGACGGCAGCGACCTGGGCCGCATAGGGCTGCAGCAGACGCTGGTCAAGGCACTGCTGGAGCGGATGTCCGGCGCCGGCCTGCTGACCGACCCGGCCAGGCTGTACCAGGTCGCCGACGCCGTCACCGCCGGCCTCACCACCGACACGGGCCTGGACTCCCTGGGCGAGCTGATGAGTCTCGGCCGGAGCCTGGCGGGTCTCACCGCCGACCGGGTGCGGACGGTGACCATGCCGGTGGTCACGGCACCCTCCGACCCCAACCGGGTGATCCCCGAGGAACCGGCGGCGGGCGCGCTCTGGGCGTCCCTGCGCTGAGCGGGACGGCCGCCGGAGAAAAAATCCCGAGATCTTTCCGCGAGCGTGTCGATCCGGGTGTCTCCCGTTCGACGCAAGGGGTGAGCGGCGGGAACGGCCCCGCCGCCCCGACCGAAGGAGACACCATGCCCCGCTACCTGTCGCTCGTGCGCATCGACGAGACCGCCGGGCCCGCCGGAGGCCCCAGTGCGGAGCTGATGCGCCGGATGGGAGAGCTGATCGAGGAGATGACCAAGGCCGGTGTCCTGCTCGACACGGCCGGGCTGACCCCGACCGCCGACGGTGCCCGGGTGGACTGGGACGGTGAGCGGACCTCCGTCACCGACGGGCCCTTCACCGAGACCAAGGAGGTCGTCGGAGGCTACGCGCTCATGCAGTGCAAGGACCGGGCGGAGGCGCTGGAGTGGACCCGGCGCTTCTTGAAGATCCACGGCCCGGAGTGGCGGCTCGCCTGCGAGCTGCGGGAGATCGCCGAGGGCTGAGCCCGTTTGGCCCGGTGCCCGCCGGGGTGTTGCATGTGGGCTGTGGAACCACAGCCCACCGCACCGCCTCCGGACGCGGCACAGGTGATCGAGACCGTCTTCCGCCTGGAGTCGCCCCGCGTGATCGCCGGCGTCGCCCGGATCGTCCGGGACGTCGGCATCGCCGAGGAACTGGCGCAGGACGCCCTGGTCGCCGCCCTGGAGCGGTGGCCCGGGGAGGGCGTGCCCGACAACCCCGGCGCCTGGCTCACGGCCACCGCCCGGCACCGGGCCGTCGACCTGATCCGGCGCCGCGAGACCTACGCCCGCAAGCTCGCCGAGATCGGCCGCGACCTGGAGACGACCGCCCCGCCCGAGGAGCCCGCCGACCCGGACGGCATCGACGACGACCTGCTCCGGCTGGTCTTCACCACCTGCCACCCGGTGCTGTCGCCGCAGGCGCGCACCGCGCTCACCCTGCGCCTGCTCGGCGGCCTGAGCACGGCCGAGATCGCCCGCGCCCATCTGGTCCCGGAGCCGACGATCGCCCAGCGCATCGTCCGCGCCAAACGCACCCTGGCGGCGAAGAACGTCGCGTTCGAGGTGCCGTACGGGCCCGACCGCGCGGCCCGCCTCGACTCCGTCCTGGACGTCATCTACCTGATCTTCAACGAGGGCTACGCGGCCACCGCGGGCGACGACTGGCTGCGCCCCGGCCTGTGCGAGGACGCGCTGCGGCTGGCCCGCGTGCTGGCCGGGCTGATGCCGGGGGAACCCGAGGTGCACGGCCTGGCCGCGCTGCTGGAGTTCCAGGCGTCCCGCGCCGCCGCCCGTACCGGACCCGACGGCTCACCGGTGCTGTTGAAGGACCAGGACCGCCGCCGCTGGAACCGCATGCTCATCGCGCGCGGGGTCGACGCCCTCGGCCGGGCCGGGGCCACCGCGGACGGCCCCCCGGGCCGGTACGCCCTCCAGGCGGCCATCGCCGCCTGTCACGCGCACGCGTACACGTACGAGGAGACCGACTGGCGTGCCATCGCCACCCTGTACGGTCTGCTGGCCGCCCGCGCGCCGTCACCCGTGGTCGAGCTGAACCGCGCGGTCGCCGTGTCGATGGCCGACGGGCCGGCGGAGGGCCTCAGGCTGGTGGACGCCCTGGCCGCCGCCCCCGCGCTGCGCGCCTACCACCTGCTGCCCAGCGTCCGCGGCGATCTGCTGTGCCGGCTCGGACGCACCGCCGAGGCCCGCGAGGAGTTCCTCCGGGCGGCGGGACTGGCCCGCAACGACCGGGAGCGGCAGCTGCTGTCGCGCAGGGCGGGGGAGTGCGCGGAGGTCACTTCAGCGGATGGCCGATCAGCATCGTCGGCGCCCCCGCCACCCGGGTGAGGAAGACCGTGGCCGCGTTCGGGCCCTGCGGCCTGACCTTGCGGCGCAGTTCCTCCGGCTCGACCGCCGAGCCGCGCTTCTTCACGGTCAGCGTGCCGACCTCACGCTCCCGCAGCAGCGCCTTCAGCTTCTTGACGTTGAACGGGAGCCGGTCGGTGAGCTCGTAGGCGGTGGCGTACGGGGTGGGCCGCGGCTCGTCGGCGGTGACGTACGCGATGGTCGCGTCGACCAGGCCGCCGCCGACCTCCTCGGCCACCTCGGCGACCAGGTGCGCGCGGATCACGGCGCCGTCGGGCTCGTACAAGTACCGCCCCACCGGCCGTACTCCGGGGTCGGGCAGCCCGCGGCCGAGCAGCGTGCGCGGGCCCGGCAGCAGCGTGGCCCGCACGGCGCCCGGGGCGCCGGTGCCGAACCACAGCACCGCCTCCTTCACGTCTCCGCCGTCGGAGATCCACTCGGCCTCGGCCTCGGCCGGGACCACCTCGTGCGGGATGCCCGGGGCGATCTTCAGGGCGGCCCGGGGTGCCGTGCGGGCGGTCTCGACCGCCCAGGACAGCGGCGGCGAGTACGCCTCCGGGTCGAACACCCTCCCGCGTCCGCCCCGCCGGGCCGGGTCCACGAACACCGCGTCGTACCCGGCGGTGTCCACCTCCGTGACGTCGGCCTCCCGCACCTCGATCAGGCCGGCCAGCCCCAGCGCCTCGGCGTTCGCCCGGGCCGCCGCCGCGGTCAGCGGGTCCCGGTCCACGGCCAGCACCCGGATCCCGGCCCGCGCCAGCGCGACGGCGTCCCCGCCGATGCCGCAGCACAGGTCGGCCACGGAGGCCACGCCCAGCTCCCTCAGCCGCCGGGCCCGGTACGTCGCCACGCTGCTGCGCGTCGACTGCTCGACCCCGTTCGGGGTGAAGAACATCCGCCCGGCGTCCTCGGCCCCGAACTTCGCCACCGCCCGCTGCCGCAGCCGGGCCTGGCCGAGCGCGGCCGAGACCAGGGCGGCCGGGTGGTCGCGGCGCAGCCGGGTGGCCACGGCCAGCTCCTGGGCGGGCTCGGTGTCGCGCACCTCGTCGAGGAGGGCGCGGCCTTCGGGGGTGAGGAGCAGAGCGAGGTCGTTCACCGGGTCATTGTGGGCCAGTCGGTGGATGGTGCGCCTGCGGCGGCGGTGTCGGCCCGGTCCGCGGGCCGGCGCCTGGGAAGATCCGGAACCATGCGAGCAGTAGTACAAAATGACAAATATCGGGCGCGGGTCGCGAGGGCGGCCACGTGCTCCACGGCCCTCGCGCTGGCTGCCGCCGCCCTGCTGTCCGGCTGCGCCGGCGACCCCGCACCGGCCACCGGTCACGGCGGCCCCGCCGCCGCCCCGGACCCGCGGGCCCGGCAGGCGGCCGAGCACGCCCGCCTGGTCGCCGCGGCCCGGCGCTGGGGCCTGGACCACGTCCCGCTCACGCCCCCGGCCCCGCCGGCGAGGAAGCCCACCATCACCCCCCGGGACGGTTTCGAGGTGGACGGCCAGGAGGAGGAAGACCTCCCGCCCGTCTTCACCACCGTCCCCACCCGGCAGAAGGTCGTCTTCCTCACCATCGACGACGGCGCCGACAAGGACCCGGCGTTCCTGCGGATGATGAGCGAGCTGAAGGTGCCGTACAGCGCCTTCCTCAGCAACTACCTCGTCAAGGACGACTACGGCTACTTCCGCAGGATGCAGGCCCAGGGCGTGACCCTGAACAACCACACCCTCACCCACCCCTACCTGCCCGGCCTGTCCTACGAGGAGCAGCGGGACGAGATCTGCGGCATGCAGACCGTCATGAAGAAGCAGTTCGGCAGGGCGCCCACCGTGTTCCGGCCGCCGTACGGCAACTACAACGGCGACACCCTGCGCGCCGCCAAGGAGTGCGGGATCAAGTACGCGCCGATCTGGGACGAGGAGGTCTTCGTCGACCACTGGGAGTACCGCGACTGGGACCGCAGCCTGCACCCCGGCGACATCGTCCTCACCCACTTCCGCGGCCGGGACGAATGGAACGGCACGATGGTGGACGACATGCGCCGTTTCCTGAACAAGGTCACGCGCGAGGGCTACGCCGTGGCCCGCCTGGAGGACTACCTGTGAGGCGCCTGCGGGGCCCGGTGGCGGTCCTCGCCTCGGCCCTGCTCCTCACGGGCTGCGCCCAGTCCGTCGACCCCATCGAACGCCTCGGCAAGAAGGCCGCCGAAGGGGTACACCCGCACCACCACCCCGCCGCCGGCCGCGCCTACCGGCACTGGGGCCTGGCCCGGCCGCTGGCCCGCTCCCCGGTGCACGCGGTCCGGCCGCTCGCCGCGCACCGGGGGCCGCACGCCCTGCCCCCGGTGGCCGACCACGTCCCCACCCGCGACCCGGTCGTCTTCCTCACGTACGACGACGGCGCCGAGCGTGACCCCCGCTTCGTCGAGATGGTCCGCGAACTGCGGCTGCCGGTCACCCTGTTCCTCACCGACAGCGTCGCCGCCCCCGGTTACGGCCACTTCGCCCGCCTGCGCGCGCTCGGCGCCGGCATCCAGAACCACACCGTCGACCACCGGGCCCCGGCCGGACTGCCGTACGCCGAGCAGCGCGCCGAGATCTGCGGTCAGCAGGACCGCCTGCGCGCCCGCCTCGGCGTCCGCCCCCGCCTCTTCCGCCCGCCCTACGGCTCCTACGACCCCACCACCCTGCGCGCCGCCGCCGACTGCGGCATCTCCGCGCTCGTCCTGTGGCGCGCCGCCCTCACCCCGGCCGGCCTCGCCTGCACGCACGGCCCCTGCCACCTCCGCCCCGGTGACATCGTCCTGGTGGGCCCCGACGAGTCGGGGGAGCTCTCCCTGCGGGAGCGCACCGTGCGGGTGCTGAGGCAGGCGCAGGAGCGGGGGCTGACGGTGGGACGGCTCGAGGACTACCTGAGCTGACCGGCGTGGCCGTTCGGGAACCGGCCCGTCCGGACGCCCGCCTGCCGGGCTCCCGGCCGACGCGCCGCGCGCAATTGGCACTCCGCTTGACCGAGTGCTAATCACGGTCATAGTCTCGGCTCTGGCACTCAGCAGGTGAGAGTGCCAACAAAAGCGACGGGCAGGTCCGGCACCCGCGACGACGGATCGACCTGGTCGCCACCTCAGACAGTTAACCCCGAGATCTCCGAAGGGGGAGGTCGGATCGTGACGACCGCCAGCTCCAAGGTTGCCATCAAGCCGCTCGAGGACCGCATCGTGGTCCAGCCGCTGGACGCCGAGCAGACCACGGCCTCTGGCCTGGTCATCCCGGACACCGCGAAGGAGAAGCCCCAGGAGGGCGCCGTCCTCGCCGTGGGCCCGGGCCGGTTCGAGAACGGCGAGCGTCTGCCGCTCGACGTCAAGGTCGGCGACGTCGTCCTGTACAGCAAGTACGGCGGCACCGAGGTGAAGTACAACGGCGACGAGTACCTCGTCCTCTCGGCTCGCGACGTGCTCGCGATCATCGAGAAGTAATCACCTCAAGCAACTCTCTGCATTGAGCTGCGCCCCGGGCCCCCGCATCAGATAAGAAGCCGGGCGCCCGGGGCGCTGCGCTTTTCACCCACAGATTTCCGAGAGGGCTCCCGCTGCCATGGCGAAGATCCTGAAGTTCGACGAGGACGCCCGTCGCGCCCTTGAGCGCGGCGTCAACAAGCTTGCCGACACCGTCAAGGTGACGATCGGCCCCAGGGGTCGCAACGTCGTCATCGACAAGAAGTTCGGTGCCCCCACCATCACCAACGACGGTGTCACGATCGCCCGCGAGGTCGAGATCGAGGACCCGTACGAGAACCTCGGCGCGCAGCTGGTCAAGGAGGTGGCGACCAAGACCAACGACATCGCGGGTGACGGCACCACCACCGCCACGGTCCTCGCCCAGGCGCTCGTCCGCGAGGGCCTGAAGAACGTCGCCGCCGGCGCCTCCCCGGCCGCCCTGAAGAAGGGCATCGACGCCGCCGTCAAGGCCGTCTCCGAGGAGCTGCTCGCCACGGCCCGTCCGATCGACGAGAAGTCCGACATCGCCGCCGTCGCCGCGCTGTCCGCCCAGGACCAGCAGGTCGGCGAGCTGATCGCCGAGGCCATGGACAAGGTCGGCAAGGACGGTGTCATCACCGTCGAGGAGTCCAACACCTTCGGTCTGGAGCTGGACTTCACCGAGGGCATGGCCTTCGACAAGGGCTACCTGTCGCCGTACTTCGTGACGGACCAGGAGCGCATGGAGGCCGTCCTGGAGGACCCGTACATCCTCATCAACCAGGGCAAGATCTCCTCCATCGCCGAGCTGCTGCCGCTGCTGGAGAAGGTCATCCAGTCCGGCTCCTCCAAGCCGCTGCTGATCATCGCCGAGGACCTCGAGGGCGAGGCCCTGTCGACCCTGGTCGTCAACAAGATCCGCGGCACCTTCAACGCCGTCGCGGTGAAGGCCCCGGGCTTCGGTGACCGCCGCAAGGCGATGCTGCAGGACATGGCCGTCCTCACCGGCGCCACCGTCATCTCCGAGGAGGTCGGCCTCAAGCTCGACCAGGTCGGTCTCGACGTGCTCGGCTCCGCCCGCCGTGTCACCGTCACCAAGGACGACACCACGATCGTCGACGGCGGCGGCAAGTCCGAGGACGTGCAGGGCCGCATCGCCCAGATCAAGGCCGAGATCGAGAACACCGACTCCGACTGGGACCGCGAGAAGCTCCAGGAGCGCCTCGCGAAGCTGGCCGGCGGCGTGTGCGTGATCAAGGTCGGCGCCGCCACCGAGGTGGAGCTGAAGGAGAAGAAGCACCGTCTGGAGGACGCCATCTCCGCGACCCGCGCCGCGGTCGAGGAGGGCATCGTCTCCGGTGGTGGCTCCGCCCTGGTCCACGCCTCCAAGGTCCTCGAGGGCAACCTCGGCAAGACCGGCGACGAGGCCACCGGTGTCGCCGTGGTCCGCAACGCCGTGGTCGAGCCGCTGCGCTGGATCGGCGAGAACGCCGGCCAGGAGGGCTACGTCATCGTGTCCAAGGTCAAGGACCTGGACAAGGGGCAGGGCTACAACGCCGCCACCGGCGAGTACGGCGACCTGGTGAAGGCCGGCGTCATCGACCCGGTCAAGGTCACCCGCTCCGCCCTGGAGAACGCCGCCTCCATCGCCGCCCTGCTGCTCACGACCGAGACCCTGGTCGTCGAGAAGAAGGAAGAGGAGCCGGAGGCCGCCGGCCACGGTCACAGCCACGGCCACGCCCACTGAGGCGACCGCCCGCGAGTGAAGGCCCGGCACCCCGTCGAGGGGGGCCGGGCCTTCGCCCTGTCCGCCCGCCCGGCCTACCGCTCCAACTCGTCCAGCGCGCCGAGCTGCTGCATCAGCCCCAGCTGGTCGTGCTGCCACCACAGCTCGGCGATCTTGCCGTCGGCGCCGAACCGGAACATCGTCATCCCGGTCATGGTGACCCGCCTGCCCGTGGGCGGGATCCCCAGGAAGTCATCCTTGTGCGCGGCTTTCCAGGACCAGCGCGCGCAGGCCCGGTCGCCCTGGGCGAACACGTCCTCGACCGTGAACGCGAAGTCGAAGGCGGCGCGCCACATCCGGAACTCGGCGCGGACGTGGTCCAGCCCGATGGTGTCCTGCGGGGTCATCGGGTCATGGCTGTGGATGTCCTCGTCGAGCAGATCGTTCAGCGGAGGCAACTCGCCCGCGGTGCCGAGCGCCTCGAAGAACCCGCGCACGACATGCTCGGACAGGCGCTCGTCGCGCACGACGTCCAGGTCGGTGAACGTCGGCATCCCGTCGCACAGCGCGAGCAGCCCCCGGAAGATCCGGTCCGTCTCCGGGAGGTTCGAGTTCCGCATCGCCTCCTCGTACGAGGGGAACTCCACCACTTCCACGACGTGCGACGCGTCCGAGCGGTCCGTGCCGACCACCGCGTGCGTCGCCGTGCGCGTCCCCTTGGTCTGCTGGACCCAGTCGTCCATGAGCCGGTTCATCTCGTCCAGCCGGCTCGTCCTGCAGTCGATGAGCTGTACGAAGGTCATGGCGCCGCCTTCCGGCCCCCTGGTTCCGGTAACCGTCCCGCCCATTTTCCCACCGGGACGGCGGCGTCACCCCTCAGCTAGCGCGGCCCGTACTTGCGCCCCGTGCGGGAGCTGATCCCGCCCAGCAGCCCGCGCGGCGTCACCTTGGCCAGCCCCGTCAGCACCTTGTACCGCGGATCCGGGACGGACAGCGACTTGCCGCGCGCGAGGTCGGCCAGGGCCGCCGCGACCAGCTTGTCCGCGTCCAGCCACATCCAGCCGGGGATGTTGTCCGTGCCCATGCCGGCCCGCTCGTGGAACTCGGTGCGCACGAACCCCGGGCACAGCGCCATCAGCCGGACCCCGCTGCCGGCCAGGTCCCGGGCCGCACCCTGGGTGAACTGCACGACCCACGCCTTGGACGCGCCGTACGTGCCCCGGGGGACGAAGGCCGCCACCGAGGCGACGTTCACCACCCCGCCCCGGCCGCGCTCGCGCATCGCCCCGGCCGCCGCCGACGTCAGCCGGAGCACCGCCTCGCAGTGCACCTTGAGCATCCGCAGCTCGTCCGCCATCGGCACCTCCAGATAGCGGCCCTTGTTGCCGAAGCCGGCGTTGTTGACCAGCAGGTCGACCGGGTTCTTCCGGTCGCCGAGCCGGGCGGCCACCGTCTCGATGCCCTCGTCCTGCGCCAGGTCGGCGGTCAGCACCTCCACCTCGATGCCGTGCCGGTCGTGCAGTTCCGTCGCCTGTTCCCGCAGCCGCCTGGTGTCCCGCGCCACCAGGACGAGGTCATGCCCGTCCGCGGCCAGCCGCCGCGCGAACGCGGCACCGATGCCCGCGGTCGATCCCGTAATCAGAGCCGTTGTCATGGCCCAAGGGTAGTGACCCGGACCGACAGCCTCCGCTGCCCGCCGGCGCCGGGCCCCGCGCCGCCCTGACGGCCGTTCAGCCCCTCTGCTCCGTCACGTACTTCCGGGCCTTCGCCAGCGTCTGCGCGTGCAGCGCCTCGCCCGCCGCGAGCAGCCGCGGCAGCAGCTCCCGCTCGGTGGTGACCGCGCGGAACTGCATCGCCGCCGTCACCCCGTGGTCCGGCCGGTGCACGATCTCGACCGGGTCCCCGGCCCGGATCTCGCCCGGTGCGATCACCCGGAGGTAGGCACCCGTTGCGCCCTTCTGTGTGAACCTCCTGACCCAGCCGCGTTCGCCCAGATGGCCCTGGAACGTCTTGCACGGGATACGGCCCGAGGTCACTTCCAGCACCACCGCGGAGCCGATCCGCCAGCGCTCGCCGATCAGCGCCCCGGACACGTCCAGGCCGTCCGTGGTCAGATTCTCCCCGAAACAACCATTGGCCAACGGTCGGCCGAGTTCGCGCTCCCAGTCGTCGAGGTCCTCGCGCGCGAACGCGTACACCGCCTGGTCGTCCCCGCCGTGATAGCGGGTGTCACAGACCGCGTCCCCGGCCAGCCCGCTCGCGCCGGCCCCCCTGGGACCCGGCGCCGCCACCCGCACCGGGCCCTCGGCCGGGCGCTTGTCGATACCGGTCAGACCGTCCGGCTGGCTGGTGTAGGGCACCGGCCGCGGCCGGCCCAGATTGACGGAGAGAAGCTTCATCCCAGCACGCTATGCGATCCCGCCCAAAGCGTCGACGCACTATCGGGAAGCTCACCCAAGGCTGCCTTATGCTCGACAGGTGATCGAGGCCCGTCATCTCCGCGTTCTGCGCGCCGTCGCCACCACCGGTTCCTTCTCGGCGGCGGGGCGTGAGCTGGGCTGCACCCAGCCCGCCGTCAGCCAGCAGATGAAGGCCCTGGAAGCCTCGGTCGGCACCCCGCTGCTGATCCGCAACGGGCGCGACATGCGCCTCACCCAGGCCGGTGAGGCCCTGGTCCGGCACGCCTCCGGCATCCTCGCCGGGCTTACCGCGGCCGAGGAGGAGGTCGCCGCCATCGCCGGCCTGCGGGCGGGCCGGGTCCGGCTGGTCTCCTTCCCCAGCGGCAGCTCCACCCTGGTCCCGACGGCCCTGGCCGCCCTGCGCGCCGCCCACCCCGGCACCCGGGTCTCCCTGGAGGAGGCCGAGCCCCCGAGGTCCGTCGGACTGCTGCGGGAAGGCGACTGCGATCTGGCCCTGGCCTTCCGCTACGAGGGGGCGGCGGTCGCCGAGGACTGGGACGATCTCGTCGTACGCCCTCTGCTGACGGACCGTCTGGTCGCCCTGGTGCCCGAGCGGCACCGGCTCGCGCGCGCGGAGAGCGTCGCCATCGGCGAGCTGGCCCGCGAGCCGTGGATCGCGGGGTGCCCGCGCTGCCGCGGTCAGCTGATCGAGGTGTGCGAGGGGGCCGGGTTCACCCCGCGCATCGACTTCGCCACCGACGACTACCCGGCGGTGGTCGGCCTGGTCGGCGCGGGCCTCGGCGTCGCCGTACTGCCCCAGCTGGCCGTGGAGTCGGTACGTCCGCGGGGCGCGCGCACGGTCCGGCTGGAGCCGGCGGTACGGCGCGAGATCGTCGCCCTCACCCTGCCCGACCTGGCACAGGTGCCGGCCGTGTCGGCGACGCTGGAGCAACTGGCCCGGGCGGCCGGGCGCGCCTAGCGGTACGGCGCGGGTACGGCGGCAGAGCCATGGGCACGCGCACGCGTGCCCAGTGGGGAGGAATGGCGCATCCGGCGAACCGGAGATGCAGAAACGTTCCTTCAGTGGTTCGGGGCAGTACCCCCGCTGGTGGTCGATGCCGTCACCAGACGGTTGCGAGCCCGCCCCATCAACTCCTCACGCTCGTCCTCGGTCAGTCCGCCCCAGACGCCGTACGGCTCGCGCACCGCCAGTGCGTGCGCGGCGCACTCCGCCCGGACCGGGCACCTCATGCAGACCTCCTTGGCCGAGTTCTCACGAGCGCTCCGAGCCGCCCCGCGCTCGCCCTCCGGGTGGAAGAAGAGCGAGCTGTCCACCCCGCGGCATGCAGCCAGCAGCTGCCAGTCCCACAGGTCCGCGTTCGGTCCGGGAAGGCGGGAGAAATCTGCCATTACGTGACCCCTTGTAGCCGATCTGGGCGGATACGGTGCCAACGACCGTACATCTCCGGTCTAAGGAGATGAAAATATGACTCATTGCGAATCTAGCCCCGGACACTACGAAACGGGAAGAAAAGGCGCCAAATGGGGCATGGGTTGTGATGAAAAGTTGAGGGACCGTTGGGCATGTCTGCACCGTGTCGGTCCCCTCACGTAGAGTGCCGAAGACGGCACGCGGCCCCGTAACTCTTTCGAGTGACCGTCGTTGAGAGTGCGGAGGCGGTTGAAAAAACAAGCGCTCGGGCAGGCGTCCGAGACGGTCGACCGCACAGGTGACGATTCCGTACCAGCCTGGAGGCTCAAGGTGACGCGCATCAGCTGCGGAGGGCGGTCATGACATCCGTCCTCGTCTGCGACGACTCCCCGCTTGCCCGAGAGGCGCTCCGCCGCGCGGTCGCGACCGTGCCCGGTGTCGAGCGCGTGACGACTGCGGCCAACGGCGAGGAAGTCCTCCGCCGCTGGGGCGCCGACCGCTCCGACCTCATCCTGATGGACGTACGCATGCCCGGCCTGGGCGGCGTCGAGACCGTGCGCCGGCTGCTGTCCGCCGACCCCGGCGCGCGCATCATCATGCTCACCGTCGCCGAGGACCTCGACGGGGTGGCCCTCGCGGTCGCCGCCGGCGCGCGCGGCTACCTGCACAAGGACGCCTCGCGCGCGGAGTTGCGCGCCACGGTGACGCAGGCGCTCGCCGACCCGACCTGGCGCCTCGCACCGCGCCGGCTGCGCTCGGCGGAGATGGGCGCCGCGCCCACGCTCACCGCGCGTGAGATCCAGGTCCTGGAGGGCATGAGCCACGGCCGCTCGAACGCCGAGATCGGCCGCGAGCTGTTCCTCTCCGAGGACACCGTGAAGACGCACGCACGGCGCCTGTTCAAGAAGCTCGGCGCCTCGGACCGGGCCCACGCGGTGGCCCTCGGCTTCCGCTGGGGACTGGTCCGGTAACGATGCCAGGCCGTGCGGGCCGCCCGGCACCGGGCGCTGCCCGGCCGTGTTCCCGGTCTCACTGTCGTCCGTGCTCGTGCCCGTGGCTGGGGTACGCGGCTCCCGCGCGGGCGACCGGCCCGGGCCATGGCACCGGATCGGACCAGCGGTGGTCCGGCGCGGTCGTGCGCCATGTCCGGAGCGGACCGCGGCGCGCTCTCTCCCTGTCCGCGCGGGCCCGTGCGCTGTCTGGTGGTGCCCCGACAGGCGCGCCGAGGGGTGCGGGGGACCGGGCGGACGGCGGCGTGCCGTGCCCGCTGGGAGTCCCCGGGGTGCGTCCTGACCTGGCCGTACGGTGACGGGGGCGCGTGCGTCCGTGCCGCTTCCGGCGCGGCGTGGCCGGGGCGCGACCGCCCCGGTGGTGCGCTCTCGACGTACGTCCCGGCGGGCGAGTCCGCGACGCCCCCGGTGGCACGTGCCCGAGGGTGACGTCCGCGGCGCACGACAGCCCGACGCGGCACGCCGCCGCTGGGGCGCCCGTCCGTCACCGAACCCGCTGGAGGGGCGCGGGCAAGGCGGCCCGCCGGACGCGCGGTGCTCGTTTCGGCGCGGATGCCGCATCCTTGAGGTGTGGAGTCTCTCGGGGACGAGTCGGTCGAGCGGAAGGGGAGGGCGCAGGGAATGA
Organism: Streptomyces sp. NPDC042638; assembly: GCF_040647235.1. Classification (NCBI taxonomy): domain Bacteria; kingdom Bacillati; phylum Actinomycetota; class Actinomycetes; order Kitasatosporales; family Streptomycetaceae; genus Streptomyces; species Streptomyces sp. NPDC042638. The sequence goes on along the minus strand of NZ_JBEZBT010000004.1, from coordinate 3,687 downwards.
GTGCCGGCGCACCTGCTCATAACGCTTCGGTGCACAACCACGAACACGATGCGACGGACCGGACGGCCGCAAGGCACCATGGACCGATGCGCGACGACGAGGCGGGCACGGCCCCTGGCGCGTTCGGCGCGCTCGTCCACCGTGCCGTCGACGGCGACGAGCAGGCCACGCACGACCTGCTCGCCCACGTCCACCCCCTGGCGCTGCGCTACTGCCGCACCCGGCTGTCCCGGCTGCCCGGCGACGCGCGCCACTTCGTGGAGGACCTCGCCCAGGAGGTCTGCGTCGCGGTCCTCCTCGCCCTGCCCCGCTACCGGGACACCGGCCGCCCCTTCGAGGCGTTCGTCTTCGCCATCGCCTCCCACAAGGTCGCCGACCTCCAGCGCGCCGCGATGCGCCACCCGGGGTCGACCGCGGTGCCGTCCGACGAGATGCCCGAGCGGCCCGACGACTCCCTCGGCCCCGAGGAGCGCGCCCTGCTCAGCAGCGACGCGGAGTGGGCCAAGAAGCTGCTGGCCAACCTTCCCGAGAACCAGCGCGAGCTGCTTCTGCTGCGCATCGCCGTGGGCTTGACCGCGGAGGAGACGGGACAGATGTTGGGTATGTCACCCGGTGCGGTCCGCGTGGCCCAGCACCGGGCCCTGAGCCGCCTCAGGGCGCTCGCCGAACAGTAACCACCCTGCGCCGGGCCGCCGTAGCTCCGGCCCTGAACCGGTGCGCCCTCGTTTCCGTACGAACATACGAAGCCTGAAGCGACCCCGTACCGTGGAATTTGCTAGCGATGCTTCCCGTTAGCATGGACATCCGCACCGAGCAAGGCCATTTGGGGAAGGTGTCATGACTGCCAACGTCGACGGAGTGCCCGGAAAATTCGCGACACTCGGGCTGACCTACGACGACGTGCTGCTGCTGCCGGGCCCGTCGGACATGGCTCCCGACGAGATCGACACCGCCTCGTACGTCTCCAAGAACGTGCGGGTCAACATCCCGCTGCTGTCCGCCGCCATGGACAAGGTGACCGAGTCCCGCATGGCGATCGCGATGGCCCGCCAGGGCGGCGTCGGCGTCCTGCACCGCAACCTCTCCATCGAGGACCAGGCCAACCAGGTCGACCTGGTCAAGCGCTCCGAGTCCGGCATGGTCGCCGACCCGATCACCATCCACCCGGAGGCCACGCTCGCCGAGGCCGACGCGCTGTGCGCCAAGTTCCGCATCAGCGGCGTCCCGGTGACCGACGGTGACAAGAAGCTCCTCGGCATCGTCACCAACCGCGACATGGCCTTCGAGAGCGACCGCAGCCGCCGTGTGCACGAGGTCATGACCCCGATGCCGCTGGTCACCGGAAAGGTCGGCATCTCCGGCCCGGAGGCCATGGAGCTGCTGCGCAAGCACAAGATCGAGAAGCTTCCGCTGGTCGACGACGGGAACGTCCTCAAGGGCCTGATCACCGTCAAGGACTTCGTCAAGGCGGAGAAGTACCCGAACGCGGCCAAGGACGCCGAGGGCCGCCTGCTGGTCGGCGCGGCGGTCGGCGTGGCCGGTGACGCCTTCGAGCGCGCCCAGGCCCTGATCGAGGCCGGTGCCGACTTCATCGTCGTGGACACCGCGCACGGCCACTCCCGCCTGGTCGGCGACATGATCGCCAAGATCAAGTCGAACTCCGCCGGCGTGGACGTCATCGGCGGCAACGTCGCCACCCGCGACGGCGCCCAGGCCCTGGTCGACGCGGGCGCCGACGGCATCAAGGTCGGTGTCGGACCGGGCTCCATCTGCACCACCCGCGTGGTCGCGGGCGTCGGCGTCCCCCAGGTCACCGCGATCTACGAGGCCGCGCTCGCCGCCAAGGAGGCCGGCGTCCCGGTGATCGGCGACGGCGGTCTGCAGTACTCCGGCGACATCGCCAAGGCCCTGGTCGCGGGTGCCGACACGGTGATGCTCGGCTCGCTGCTGGCCGGCTGCGAGGAGTCCCCGGGTGAGCTGCTGTTCATCAACGGCAAGCAGTTCAAGTCCTACCGCGGCATGGGCTCGCTCGGAGCCATGCAGACCCGTGGCGACCGCAGGTCGTTCTCCAAGGACCGCTACTTCCAGGAGGGCGTCGCCTCCGACGAGCAGCTGATCCCCGAGGGCATCGAGGGCCAGGTGCCCTACCGCGGTCCGCTGTCCTCCGTCGTCCACCAGCTGGTCGGCGGCCTGCGCCAGTCGATGTTCTACGTCGGCGGCCAGACGGTGCCCGAGCTGCAGACCAACGGCCGGTTCGTGCGGATCACCTCGGCGGGCCTGAAGGAGAGCCACCCGCACGACATCCAGATGACGGTCGAGGCGCCGAACTACAGCAGCAAGAAGTGACGCACGCGCACGCGTGAGGCGCGAAAGGGCGGCCCCGGAGTATCCGGGGCCGCCCTTGCCGTACCGGTCGGCGATACTGGAAGGCGCTGCAACGCATAGGGAAAGGCCACCAACGTGACTGAGATCGAGATCGGGCGCGGCAAGCGCGGCCGCAGGGCGTACGCCTTCGACGACATCGCCGTCGTCCCCAGCCGCCGTACGCGGGACCCGAAGGAGGTCTCGATCGCCTGGCAGATCGACGCCTACCGCTTCGAGCTGCCGTTCCTGGCCGCCCCCATGGACTCCGTCGTCTCCCCGGCCACCGCGATCCGCATCGGCGAGCTGGGCGGCCTCGGCGTGCTCAACCTCGAGGGCCTGTGGACGCGGTACGAGGACCCGCAGCCGCTGCTGGACGAGATCGCCGAGCTGCCGTCCGAGGCGGCCACCCGCCGCCTCCAGGAGATCTACGCGGCTCCCATCAAGGAGGAGCTGATCGGCGCGCGCATCAAGGAGGTGCGCGACTCCGGCGTGGTCACCGCCGCCGCGCTCTCCCCGCAGCGCACCGCCCAGTTCTCCAAGGCGGTCGTGGACGCGGGCGTGGACATCTTCGTCATCCGAGGTACGACGGTCTCGGCGGAGCACGTGTCGTCCTCGCACGAGCCGCTGAACCTGAAGCAGTTCATCTACGAGCTGGACGTCCCGGTGATCGTCGGCGGCTGCGCCACCTACACCGCCGCGCTGCACCTCATGCGCACCGGCGCGGCCGGCGTCCTGGTCGGCTTCGGCGGCGGCGCCGCGCACACCACGCGCAACGTGCTGGGCATCCAGGTCCCGATGGCCACGGCCGTCGCCGACGTGGCCGCGGCCCGCCGTGACTACATGGACGAGTCCGGCGGCCGGTACGTGCACGTGATCGCCGACGGCGGTGTCGGCTGGTCCGGCGACCTGCCCAAGGCGATCGCCTGCGGCGCCGACGCGGTGATGATGGGCTCCCCGCTGGCCCGCGCCACGGACGCGCCGGGCAAGGGCCACCACTGGGGCATGGAAGCGGTCAACGAGGAGCTGCCCCGCGGCAAGAAGGTCGACCTCGGCACGGTCGGCACGATCGAGGAGATCCTCACCGGCCCGTCCCACACCCCCGACGGCTCGATGAACGTCTTCGGCGCCCTGCGCCGCGCGATGGCCACCACGGGCTACAGCGAGCTGAAGGAGTTCCAGCGGGTCGAGGTGACGGTGGCGGACAGCCAGCACCGGCGATAGCCGCCGCGTCGGTCCTACGACGCCGGAAGGGCCGGTCACCCCGGGTGCGCCGCCGATCCCCAGCAGGTCTACGACCGGTTGCGCGCCCAGGGTCCGGCCGGC
>NZ_JBEZBT010000003.1:294874-318401 GCF_040647235.1 Streptomyces sp. NPDC042638 | reverse complement strand
TCGATCAGGGACTCCTTCTCGGCGAGGTCGACCAGCGCGCGCAGCTCCGCCTCGGAGGCGAAGGGGCCGCGCCGGAAGCCCTTGCCGGGGGTGAGCGCGTTGCCGATGAGGATCAGCAGGGACGGGATGGGCCCCAGGACCCGGGCCAGCGGCAGCAGCACGTACGCCGCCGCCGTCGCCGTGTTGAGGGGGTGCTGGCGGCCGATGGTGCGCGGGGAGACGCCGACGGCGACGTACGACACCAGGACCATGACGCCGATGGCGACCAGCAGGGCCTGCCAGGTGGCCTGGAACTCCTGGAGGCAGGCGTAGGTGACCAGCGCGGCGGCGGCCATCTCGCAGGCGACACGGACCAGCAGGGCCAGGTTGAGATAGCGGGTGGGGTCGGCGGCGATCTGGGCGAGCCTGGCGCCGCCCCGCCGGCCGGACTTCACGGCCTCCTCGGCGCGGAAGCTGGAGACGCGCGCGAGGCCCGCCTCCGCGCAGGCGGCGAGCCAGGCGACGACGACCAGCGCGATCGCGCCGACCACGATCTGCAGGGACATGGGCGCGGCTACGAGACGGTCGGCGCCGGGGACGGCCCGGTCAGGCCGCGCTCGGCCCGCCAGCCGTCCACGATGGCGGCCTGGAGCCCGAACATCTCGGCCTTCTCGTCGGGCTCCTCGTGGTCGTATCCGAGCAGGTGCAGCACACCGTGGACGGTGAGCAGCTGCAGCTCCTCGTCCATGGAGTGCTGCGTGGGCGCCTCGGCCCCCTGCTTGGCGGCGACCTCCGGGCACAGCACGATGTCGCCGAGCAGCCCCTGCGGCGGCTCGTCGTCGTCCTTGGACGGCGGCCGCAGCTCGTCCATCGGGAACGACATGACATCGGTCGGGCCCGGCAGGTCCATCCACTGGATGTGCAACTGCTCCATGGCCTCGGCGTCCACGACGATCACCGAGAGCTCGGAGAGCGGGTGGATGCGCATCCGCGCGAGCGCGTAGCGGGCGATGTCGAGGACCGCCTGCTCGTCTACCTCGGTGCCGGACTCGTTGTTGACGTCGATCGACATGGTCGTGCTGGTCTACTTCCCCTTGGGAGCCTTGGCACCGGACTGGCGACGGCCGCCCTTGGGAGCGCCGTTCTCGGTGCCGTACTGGCTGTCGTACTTCTCGTACGCGTCGACGATACGGCCCACCAGCCTGTGCCGGACGACATCGTGGGACGACAGCCGGGAGAAGTGGACGTCCTCGACGCCCTCCAGGATCTCCTGCACCTGCCGCAGCCCGGACTTGGTGCCGTTGGGCAGGTCGACCTGGGTCACGTCGCCCGTGATCACGATCTTCGACTCGAAGCCGAGGCGGGTGAGGAACATCTTCATCTGCTCGGGGCTCGTGTTCTGGGCCTCGTCCAGGATGATGAAGGCGTCGTTGAGCGTACGGCCGCGCATGTAGGCGAGCGGCGCGACCTCGATCGTGCCCGCGGCCATCAGCCTCGGGATCGAGTCGGGGTCGAGCATGTCGTGCAGCGCGTCGTACAGCGGGCGCAGATAGGGGTCGATCTTCTCGTAGAGCGTGCCGGGCAGGAAGCCGAGCCGCTCGCCGGCCTCGACCGCCGGCCGGGTCAGGATGATCCGGTTGACCTGCTTGGACTGCAGGGCCTGCACGGCCTTGGCCATGGCCAGGTAGGTCTTGCCGGTACCGGCCGGGCCGATGCCGAAGACGATGGTGTGCTTGTCGATCGCGTCGACGTAGCGCTTCTGGTTGAGGGTCTTGGGACGGATCGTGCGGCCACGCGAGGACAGGATGTTCTGCGTCAGGACCTGCGCCGGGGTCTCGGGCCCGTCGCTCGTCCCGTTGTCGCTCGCCTTGAGCATGGCGATCGAGCGTTCCACTGCGTCCTCCGTCATCGGCTGCCCGGTGCGGAGCACCAGCATCATCTCGTCGAACACGCGCGAGATCAGGGCGACGTCGGCGGGATCGCCGACCGCGCTGATCTCATTGCCCCGGACATGGATGTCGGCCGCCGGGAAAGCCCTCTCGATCACGCGCAGGAGGGAGTCACCGGAACCCAGCACGGTCACCATGGGGTGCTGGGCGGGGACGGTGAACTGCGCTCTCGCCTGCTCCTGCGCGGGTGTGTGAGCTGTGGGTGTCTGTGTCATGGGCCGGCGCTGAAGGCCTGCGCTTCCTCCTCGTCACGGCCGCGTAGCTGAGGGCGGCCTCGCACTGTCCAGAGTACGACGGGGGGCTGACAACACCGTAGGGCTTTTCCCGGGCCGCCGCCCGGCCGGTACGTCAGCCGGACCGGCCGAACCCGATGGTCGGCACCGCCCGGCGCAGCGGCCAGGGCCGGTCCAGCCGCTCCGGCACCAGTCCCTCCAGGAACGCGTACCGCTGCAGCGCCTTCGGGTCCTGGCCGGGAAGGGACTGCACCCGCCGCCACCACGCCCCGATCTCCGACCATCCCGGTGCCGACAGCGACCCCCCGAACTCCTGCACCGACAGCGCGGCCGTCAGCCCCGCGAAGGCCAGCCGGTCCGCCAGCGGCCACCCCGCCAGGGAGCCCGTCACGAACCCGGCGACGAAGACGTCTCCCGCCCCGGTCGGGTCGAGGGCCTCCACGGCGATCGCGGGCACCTCGGCCGCCTCCCCGGTACGCCGGTCCACCGCGTAGGCCCCCTCCTCACCGAGGGTGACCACGGCCACCGGCACGTGTTCGCTCAGGGCGTGCGCGGCGACCCGCGGGCAGTCGGCGCCGGTGTACCGCTTGGCCTCCTCCGCGTTCGGCAGGAACGCCTCGCAGTGCTCCAGGTCGGCGAGGCCGGACAGGTCCCACGCGCCCGTCTCGTCCCAGCCGACGTCGGCGAAGATGCGGGTGCCGGCGCGGGCGGCCTCGGCGATCCACGGCGCGCTGCGGCCCGGGGTGAGGGAGGCGACGGCGGCCCTCGCGCGGGGCGGCCGGGCCTGGGCGCGGTCCTGGACGAACACGCCGTGGGAGGGCGGTTCGTGCCCGTGGGAGACCATGGTCCGCTCGCCCTCGTAGGCCATGGACACGGTCACCGGGGAGTGCCAGCCGGGCACGGTCCGTGACGCCGACAGGTCGATGCCCTCGCCCTGCTCCAGCGCGTCCCAGCAGTACTCGCCGTAGTGGTCGTCGCCGAAGGCCGCGGCGAGGGCGGTCCGCAGGCCGAGCCGGGCCAGCGCGGCGGCCATGTTGGCGACCCCGCCGGGGCTGGAGCCCATGCCCCGGGCCCAGGACTCGGTGCCGCGTACCGGCGCCGAGTCCAGGCCGGTGAAGATGATGTCGAGGAAGACCGTGCCGGTGAGGTAGACGTCCCAGGGCGGGTCGCCGGGGGCGCGCAGCGCGGCGAGCGGGTCGACCTGGGCCTTGCGGCGCCCGGTCTGTGTGAGGTGTTCCGGTTCCTCTCCGGTGAGGGTGTGCGACGGCGTCACGGTGCGCTCCCTGGCGTGGTGCGGTTCTGGCCAGTGTGCACCAGTCGCGCACCGGGAACCGTGCGCCGGTCACCAGCGGGGCATCACCGGTGTCCGCCAGTCCGGTTCGGCCGTCCGCATCGCCGCCGCGTCGTCGCGGTCCCGCAGCGGGCCGTCGTCCTCGGCCCACCGCCGGTGCAGCCGGGCGAGTTCGTCCCGGTCCAGTTCGACGCCGAGGCCGGGCGCGTCGGACACCGCGACCCGGCCGTCCACGAAGGCGGTCCGCCGCGTGAGGACGTCCTCGGACTGCCAGGGGTAGTGCGAGTCGCAGGCGTGGTGGAGGCCGGGGACCGTGGCGGCCACCTGGGTCATCGCGGCGAGGCTGATGCCCAGGTGTGTGTTGGAGTGCATGGACACCCCCACCCCGAAGGCGGCGCAGACCGCGGCGAGGCGCTGGGTGTTGCGCAGCCCGCCCCAGTAGTGGTGGTCGGACAGGACGACCTGGACGGCGCCCTCGGTGAACGCCTCCCTGATCTCGCCGAAGGTGGTCACGCACATGTTCGTGGCGAGCGGGACCTCGGTCCGCGCCGCCACCTCGGCCATCGCGGGCGTGCCCAGCGTCGGGTCCTCCAGGTACTCCAGGACGTCCCCGAGTTCCTCCGCGACCTTCAGCGAGGTCGCCACCGACCAGGCGCCGTTGGGGTCCAGGCGCAGCGGGTGTCCGGGGAAGGCGCCGGCGAGGGCGCGGACGGCGGCGATCTCCTCGTCGGGCGGGAAGACGCCGCCCTTGAGCTTGAACGAGCCGAACCCGTACCGCTCCTGGAGCCGGCGGGCCTGTTCCACCACCCCGGCCGGGTCGAGCGCGGCGCCCCACTCGTCCGGCTCGGCGGCCACGCCCTCGGGATGCCCGGCCCACTTGTAGAAGAGGTAGGCGCTGTACTCGACGGTGTCCCGCACCTTGCCGCCCAGCAGCGCGTGCACGGGCAGGCCGAGCGCCTTGCCCTGGGCGTCGAGACAGGCGACCTCGAAGGCGGAGAGTACGGACAGCCGCAGTTTGTCGGCGGTCTGCACTCCGCGCAGGCCGCCGGCGTCCGTCTGGCCGTCGATCCGGGAGGAGTCCACGGCGAGGTCGATCTCGAAGAGACCGTTCACGTCCATGACCGACCGCCCGGTGAGCCGTTCGGCCAGCGGCCGGGCCAGTTCGAGGTACTTGGTGTCGCCGTAGGTCTCGCCGAGCCCGGTGATCCCGTCGGCGGTGACGATCTCCACGATCAGCCGGGGCGTGTACGGCTGGTGCACGCCCTGGGTGTTGAGCAGGGGCGCGTCGGCGACCAGGATCGGGGTCAGCCGCACCTCGGCGATGGTCAGGTCACGGGTCACAGGGAGGCTCCCACGAGGTCGAGTCCGGCGGTGAGGAGAGCCCTCAGCTCGGCGAGGTCGGCGGGCGAGGGGTCGGTGAGCGGGGCGCGCACGGGTCCGACGCGCTGCCCGCGCAGCCTGGCCGCCGCTTTCACCAGGGACACCGCGTACCCGGGCGCGCGGTCGCGGAGTTCGACGAACGGGACGTAGAAGTCGCGCAGCAGTTTGTCGACGGTGCCGTGGTCCTCGTCCCGCAGCGCGGCGAAGAAGGCGTCGGCGATCTCGGGCGCGAAGGCGTGGACGGCGGAGGAGTAGGCGGGGACGCCGACGGTGGCGTAGGCGCGGGCCTGGATCTCGGCGGTGGCGGCGCCGTTGAAGAAGAGGAAGCCGTCCGGCGCGGCGAGGGTGAGGCGCTGGAGCCGGTCGAGGTCGCTGTGGCCGTCCTTGAGGCCGATGACGTTCGGGATGCGGGCGATGCGCCGCAACGCGTCACCGCCGTAGGCGACTTGGCCGCGCTGGTAGGCGATCAGCGGCAGCCGGGTGCGGGCCGCGAGCCGCTCCAGCTGGGCGGCGAGGCCGTCCTGCGGGGCGTCGGTCAGATAGTGCGGCAGCACGAGCAGGGCGTCGGCGCCCGCCTCCTCGGCGATCCGCGCGAACCGGGCGGCCTGCGCCCAGCCGTATCCGGTGCCGGCCACCACGGGCAGGCGCCCGGCCGCCTCCTCGACGGCGATGGTGACGACGGTCCGGTACTCGTCCTCGTCCAGCGAGAAGAACTCACCGGTGCCACAGGCCGGGAAGAGGGCGCCGGGCCCGGCGGCCAGCCGGTCGGCCGCGTGGGCGCGGAAGCCGTCGGGGTCGAGGGTGCCGTCGTCGTGGAAGGCGGTGAGCGGGAAGGACAGCACGCCGCGTGCCATCCCCTCCCGCAGTCGCCGCACCACGTCCTGCGGAGCCGGGTCGCCGCCCACCAGACCATCTCCTCTTGTGAATAGCGTCTACATATGAGAACGCAGGCTAGGCGCTTCTACCCGCCGGCACCACCCCCAAACGTGACCGTGGCGTGGATCACACCCACCGGCCTTCTACGCCGATCCACGTGCTTGATACAACTTGCTCGCGCGTTCCTGTCCGTCGACGGTCGTCGCCCAACCCCCTCTTCCGCACCGTCCTTTCGCCTGCCCTGGGAACGCCCGTGTCCGCCCCCCGCACCCTGCCCTGGCCCCTCGTCGCCCTGTTCACGGCCGGGTACCTCGCCCCCTACCTGCTGCCGACCACCGTCGGCAGACTCGACAGCGGGCTTCCGCTCACCGCCACCCAGGCCGGCGCCATCGGCAGCGCCCTCCTGCTGAGTTCGGCGACCGCGGGTTTCCTGCTGGCCTCCCGTGCCGACCGGTTCGGCCCCCGCGCCCTCGCCCGCACCGGCCTCGCCCTCGCCGCCGCCGGCTACGGCGGCGCGGCCCTCACCGCCGCCGTACCGGCCGTCGTCGTGGGCGCGGTCATCGGCGGATTCGGGTCCGGTACGGTCACGGCGGTCGCCGCGAGCGGCATCGCCGCCCTGGGGGCGCCCGCCGCCCGGACGCAGCCGAGAGCCTGGGACCCGCACCGGGTCACCACGCTCGGTCTGCTCGGCGTCTCGGCCCTCGCGGGCGCCCTGTACCTGACGATCCCCCGCCTCGGCCCCGGCCATGGTCAGCCCCTGGCCGCCGTCGCGCTGACCGCGCTCGCCGTCTGGCCGCTCACCGGCCGGCTGCCCGGCCGTACGGCACCGGCCCGGCCGACCGCCGGCCGCGGCCGGCTCCCGCGCCCGCGGGCCGGACTGCTGCTGACCGCCGCGCTGCCGTTCTGGTCCCTGGCCCAGAACTCCCTCTGGGGGGTCAGCGGCCGGATCGGGCTGGACCAGGCCCGTCTCTCCGAGGTCACCGTGGGCGCGGTGTTCGCGGTCGCGCTCGGCGCCGGGCTCGTCGGGGTCGTCGGCGCGGGCGCACTCGGGCAGCGGCTGGGCCAGGCCGTGCCCATCGGCGCCGGTACGGCACTGATCGCGGTCTGCATCGCGCTCAGCGCGTCGGCGCGGGACCTCCCGGCCTTCGCGGCGGGCGAGATCTCCTGGAACCTGCTGTACCCCGTCGTCCTGTCGTACGTCATCGGCCTGGCCGCCTCCCTCGACCCGCGCGGGCGGTGGGCGGTCCTGGTCGGCTCGGCGTCCTCCCTGGGGACCGCGGCGGGCCCGCTGACGGGGAGCGTGCTGGCGGCGGGCACCGGCTTCCCGGTGATGGGGAGGCTGCTCGGCGCCGGGCTGCTGCTGGTCGCCGTACCGATGACGGCGGTGGCACTGCGGGCCGGCAGGCGCACCCCGCACGGGGAGATCCCTGTCGTGGACATCCCTGTCGTGGAGATCCCTGTCCTGGAGATCCCTGTCCTGGAGATCCCTGTCCTGGAGATCCCTGTCAGGGAGACCCCGGTCGTGGAGATCCCTGTCAGGGAGACCCCGGTCGTGGAGACCCCGGTCGTGGAGATCCCGGTCGTGGAGATTCCCCTCGCCGGCGTCCCCGCCCCGCAGGCCCCCGCCGTGGAGATCCCGGTCGTGGAGGTGGCGTTGGGGACGCCCGCCGTGCCCGCTCAGCGCGCCTACGACACCGCGTCGGCGAACACGTAGGCGTCGACCTCGGCGAGGCAGCGGGCCCTGCGCTCCTCGTCGTCCTCCAGGAAGGAGGCGAGGAAGGAGTTGCGGGCCAGCTCGCGCAGCCGGTCCTCGCCCAGGCCCAGGGTCTCCCGCACGGCACGGAAGTTGTCCCCCACGTACCCGCCGAAGTACGCCGGGTCGTCGGAGTTGACGGTGCACAGCAGGCCGGCGTCGAGCATGGCCGGCAGCGGGTGGTCGGCCAGGGTCTCCACGGCCCGCAGCCGGACGTTGGACAGCGGGCACAGGGTGAGCGGGATGCGCTCCCGGACCAGCCGCTCGACCAGCGCCGGGTCCTCCAGGCAGCGCAGGCCGTGGTCGACGCGCTCCACGCCGAGCAGGTCCAGCGCCTCGGTGATGTAGGCCGGCGGCCCCTCCTCACCGGCGTGCGCGACCCGGCGCAGCCCGAGCTCGGCGGCGGCCCGGTACACCTCCCGGAACTTCGCCGGCGGATGCCCGACCTCGGCCGAGTCCAGGCCGATCCCGGTGATCCGGTCCAGGTACGGCGTCGCGGCCTGCAGCGTCTCCAGCGCCGAGTCGGCGGACTCGTCACGCAGGAAGCACATGATGAGCCGGGTGGAGACGCCGTGGTTCCGCTCGCTGCCGCCGAGCGCCCGCCACAGCCCCTCCACGACCGTGCCCAGGCTCAGGCCCCGCGCGATGTGGGCCTGCGGATCGAAGAAGATCTCCGCGTGCCGCACCCCCTGGGCGGCGGCCCGGGCGAGGTAGGCGTCGGCCAGGTCGGCGAAGTCCTGCTCGGTGCGCAGGACCGTCATCAGCTCGTAGTACAGGTTCAGGAAGGACTGCAGGTCCTTGAACCGGTAGGCCGCGCGGAGTTCCTCGGTGTCCGCGTACGGCAGGGTCACGCCGTTGCGGGCGGCCAGCTCGAACGCCAGTTCCGGTTCCAGGGTGCCTTCGACGTGGAGGTGCAGTTCTGCTTTCGGGAGGGGCATCGAAGCATCGTACGGGCGCCTCACCGCCGTTTCGGAACCGGCACCCGCAGCAGGTCGTGGGCCACCGTCAGCTCCCCCTCGAACCCGGCCGCCCGCGCCTGCCGCGCGAACTCCGCGGGCTCGGAGTAGCGCTGGCTGAAGTGGGTGAGGACGAGGTGCCGTACGCCCGCGTCCCGGGCCACGGCGCCGGCCTGCCCGGCCGTCAGATGCCCGTGGTCGGTGGCGAGTGCGATGTCCTCGTCGAGGAACGTGGACTCGATGACGAGCAGGTCGCAGCCTTCCGCGAGCGCGTGCACGCCCTCGCAGAGCCGGGTGTCCATGACGAACGCGAAGCGCTGCCCGCGCCGCACCTCGCTGACGTCCTCCAGCGTCACGTCCCCGAGCCGGCCCTCGCGCTGCAGCCGGCCCACGTCCGGGCCCCCGATCCCGTACGCGGCGAGCCGCTCGGGCAGCATGCGGCGGCCGTCGGGCTCGGTCAGGCGATAGCCGTAGGACTCGACGGGGTGGGACAGCCTGCGCGCTTCCAGCGTGTACGACGGGGTCACCGCGACGGGGCCGTCGGCGGCGACCGGGTCCTCGGTGAGGCGGACCGTCTCCCGGTAGGCCGTGGCGTACCGCAGCCGGTCGAAGAAGCGCTGACCGGAGCGCGGGTAGTGCGCGGTGACCTCGTGCGGGACCTGGTCCAGGTTGATCCGCTGGATGACTCCCGCGAGGCCGAGACAGTGGTCGCCGTGGAAGTGCGTGACGCAGATCCGGTTGAGGTCGTGGGCGGCGGCCCCGGCGCGCAGCATCTGCCGCTGTGTGCCCTCGCCGGGGTCGAAGAGGATGCCCTCGCCGTCCCACCGCAGCAGGTAGCCGTTGTGGTTGCGGTGCCGGGTCGGGACCTGGCTGGCGGTGCCCAGGATCACCAGTTCACGGACGGACATGGCGAGTTACCCGGGCGGCCACTGCAGGCCACGGCCGCCCAGGACGTGCGCGTGGGCGTGCCAGACGGTCTGACCGGCGCCGCTGCCGGTGTTGAAGACGAGGCGGTAGCTGTCCAGCTTCTCCTCGTCGGCCACGGTCTGGGTCTCGCGCAGGACGTCCGCTGCGATGTCCGGGGCGCCTGCGGCCAGGTCGGCCGCGTTCTCGTAGTGGGCCTTGGGAATCACCAGGACGTGGGTGGGTGCCTGGGGGTTTATGTCCCGGAAGGCCACGGTCGTTTCGGTCTCGCGGACGATCGTCGCCGGGATCTCACCCGCGACGATCTTGCAGAACAGGCAGTCGTTCCGCGGTTCGCCGGCCATACGCTGCGCTCGCTTTCACCAGTGATCGTCAGGGGGCATCGTAGTCGTTCGGGTGCGGGGCGTCGGCGGGTCGTCGCGCCCCGCGCGGGAGCGGCGTGACGGCACGGCCCCGCGCCGCTCAGGCGGGCATGCTCGGGGGCGTCTTCGCGGGACTGCTCTCCAGCGCCTGAAGTGCGAGCGCGATCGCCGCGTCGAGCTGGGCGTCCCGGCCCGCCGCCCAGTCCTGTGGCCGCTGGACGACCTCCACGTCCGGCTCCACCCCGTGGTTCTCCACGTCCCAGCCCTGGCCCTCCAGCCAGATCGCGTACTTGGGCTGGGTGACCAGCGTGCCGTCGACCAGGTGGTAGCGGCTGTCGATGCCGATGACCCCGCCCCAGGTGCGGGTGCCGACGACCGGTCCGATGCCGAGGGCCCTGATCGCCGCGTTGACGATGTCGCCGTCGGAGCCGGAGAACTCGTTGGCCACGGCGACGACCGGGCCGCGGGGCGCGTCCAGCGGGTAGCTGGTGGGGCGCATGCCGCGGGCGAGGTCCCAGCCGATGATCCGGCGGGCCAGCTTCTCGACCACGAGCTGGGAGGTGTGCCCGCCCCGGTTCTCCCGGACGTCGACCACCAGACCTTCCCGGGCCACCTCCACGCGCAGGTCGCGGTGGATCTGTGCCCAGCCGGGGGCGTGCATGTCCGGGACGTGCAGGTAGCCGAGCCGGCCGGCGGAGGCCGCGTGGACGTGGGCCCGGCGGTCGGCGACCCAGGCGTGGTAGCGCAGGGGTTCCTCGTCCGCCACGGGGACGACGACGGTGTGGCGGGGTTCGCCGCCGGCGGCCGGGGAGACGGTCAGCTCGACGGGGTGGCCGGCCGTGCCGACGAGGAGGGGGCCGGGGCCCGTCACCGGGTCCACGGGGTGACCGGCCACGGCGATGATCGCGTCACCCGGGCGTACCGCCACCCCGGGCGCGGCGAGCGGGGAGCGGGCGTCCGGGTCGGAGGTCTCCGCCGGCAGGATCCGGTCCACGCGCCAACTGCCGTCCGGCCGCCGGGAGATGTCGGCGCCGAGCAGGCCGAGCCGGGCGCCTCCGGAACCGCCGGGCGGGGTGACGTAGGCGTGCGAGGTGCCGAGTTCGCCGTGCACCTCCCACAGCAGGTCGACCAGGTCGCTGTGGGTGGCGAGGCGGCCGAGGAGGGGCCGGTAGCGGTCGAGGACGCCGGTCCAGTCGACACCGCCGAGGTCGGGCCGCCAGAAGTGGTCGCGCATGAGCCGGCCGGTCTCGTCGTACATCTGCCGCCACTCGGCGGCCGGGTCGACGGTCTGGCGGACCCGGGCGAGGTCGACGGTGACGCTGGTGTCGCCGTCGTCGTCGGTGCCGGTCCGGTGGTCGCCGGGCACGACCCGGAGCCGGCCCCGGGTCCACAGCAGGACGCGCCGGCCGTCGCCGCTGACCTCGAAGTGGCCGACGTCGGAAGCGAGATTCTCCAGGCGCCGCCGGTCGAGGTCGTACCGCTCCAGCTCGGTGTGCGGGTCGGGGTCCTCGGGGCGGGCGCGGGAGGTGCCGAGGACACCCTGCACGGGGTGGCGCAGCCAGAGGACGCCGTCCCTGGCGGCACGCAGCGTGGAGTAGCGGCCGGCCTCCACCGGGAAGGGCACGATCCGGTCGGCGAGCCCCTCGGGGTCGACGCGGGTGGTGGGGGTGCCCTCGCTGTCGGGGGTCTCGTCCTTGTCCGCGGTCTCGACGGGGCGGCCGTGGCGTTGCGGGCCGAAGGGCGAGGGGGTGGTGGCGGCCAGGGTGATCAGGTGCGGGCGGGCACCGGCCACGAAGGCGAGGTCGAAGACGTGTTCGTCGTAGACCGGGTCGAAGGCGCGGTGGGAGAGGAACGCCAGGTGTCTGCCGTCGAGGGTGAAGGCGGGCGCGTAGTCCTGGAAGCGGAGCGGCGTCGCCTCGATGACCGACAGGTCGGTGGTGTGGGCGATGCGCAGCTGGGACAGCGGGCGGGGGCCGGGGTGGGCCCAGGCGAGCCACGCGGAGTCGGGGGAGAAGGCGAGCCCGGAGCACTCGCCGTCGTCGCTGCGGTCCACCTCCCGGACCTCGCCGGTCTCCCGCTCGACCAGGAGCAGTCTGCCGTCGTGCGCGGCCACGGCGGCCCGGCTGCCGTCGGGGGCCACGGCCAGCTCCAGCACCCGGCCGAGCTGTCCGGCGGCCAGGCGGCGCGGGGGCGCCCCGGGCACGGTGCCGGTGGCGGGGGCGAACTCCAGGGAGTCGTCGCCCTCGGCGTCCGTCACCCACACCGCCCACTCCTCGCCCTCGGCGCGGAAGGCGCGCGGCAGCCGGGCGCGGACACCGGGGGTGGCGGCCAGGGCGCGGGCGGGGCCGGAGCGGTGGGTGACCCAGTGGACCCCGCCGCGCACGCAGACGGCGCTGCCGCGCGCGGTGTGGTCGGGGGACGCCTCGCCGAACCAGCGGGAGCCGTCGACCGGGTAGGGCCGCAGGTCGACGCGGGGTCCGCCGAGCCGGATGTCCAGCCGGCGCGGCTCGGCGCCCGCCAGGTCGTCCAGCAGCCAGAGTTCACCGGCCCGGCAGTAGACGGCCCGGGTCCCGTCGCCGGCCGCGTGCCGGGCGTAGAAACCCCCGAGCGGTGTGTGCCGGCGCAGGTCGGAGCCGTCGGCGAGGGAGGAGTAGAGCGCGCCGGTGCCCTCGTGGTCGGAGAGGAAGGCGATGCGCTCGCCCGCCCACACCGGGCACTCGACGTTGCCGTCGATCTCCTCGTGCAGCCGTACGAACTCCCCGGCGCCCTCCTCGCCTTCGGCGGCCCGCGCGATCCACAGCTTGCCGGCCGTACCGCCCCGGTAGCGCTTCCAGTAGGCGGCCTCGCGACCCATCGGCACGGACAGCAGCACGGTCGCCGGTCCGTGGGCCACGGCGCCGACCGGCCCGTACGGCAGGGTCTCGGCCGGTCCGCCGTCCAGCGGGACGGCGTGGGCCCAGGTGTGCCGCGAGCTGGGCCGGCCGTGCGCGCCGAGCGCGAGCACCCGCCCGTCGGCGGTCCAACCGCACACCTCCGTAAGGCGGTTGCCCCAGTACGTCAGACGCCGGGCGGGGCCGCCGTCGACGGGGGCGACATGCACCTCGCGGGCGCCGTCCCGGGCGGAGGCCCAGGCGAGGTGGCCGCCGTCCGGCGAGAACCGGGGCTGGGCCACCGGCACGTTGTCGGCGCTGACCCGCCAGGCCCGGCCGCCGTCGAGCGGCGCGAGCCACACGTCGTCCTCGGCGACGAAGGTCACCAAGTCACCGTGCAGATGGGGGAATCGGAGATAGGAGGAGCCTGCCGTGGTTCCCGTCGGAGCACCCTGAGTCACGCGGTCACTCTACGCAGCGGCCGGTGCGCCCGCTCCCGGTTTCGGATCACTTGCCCGGTACGGGCCAGACGGTCCGGGTGACCGTGACGGTCACGGTGGGCCGCGGCTGTCCCGTGGGCGGGCGGTACGTCGGCCCCGGCCCGGCCGCGCAGTCGCCGAGCCCGTTCACGTGGAACACCTGTCTGCCGCCGACCTCGGCCCTGAGGTCCCCGCGCACACACGCGCCGTCGACGGCCTTGGTCACCCGCCCGGTGACGACGATCTTCCGCCTGTCGCCCGTCTCGCCCCTGCAGTCGACGGAGACGACGGTGGTCTCGGTCGGCGAGGGCGAGCCGCCCTTGCCGCCGCCGTCGTCACGACCGCCGGTACAGGTGAGCCAGCTGACGTCCACGTGCCGCCGTTCCAGCGCGGCGGTCGCCGTCCGGTCGGTGGTGTACGCGACGGTCGCGGATCCCAGACCGCCCGGTTGGCACGCCACCGCGGCACCCGCCGCCAGCACGACGAGCCCCGCCACGGCCGGCGTCCGCAGCCGGCGCCGTCTCCCTCTCCATGCCCCCATGTCCGGCAGAGTGCCACCGGCCCGCACGGTACGGAAGGCCGCATACGGCCACTCACTCGTTCGTGGTGCCGTGCCCCGCGGCCCGGCGCCCGGTCGTCACCGGCCCGGGCGGCCGGCGGTGACGGGTGTCAGCCGCGCAGCAGCAGCCACTGCTGGAGTTCGACCAGGTTGCCCTCGGGGTCCTTGAGGTGGGCGACGCGCATGCGGTCGGTCATGGGGGCCGGGCCGTGCAGCAGGGTGGCGCCCCGGGAGGTGATCTCGGCGCAGTAGGCGTCCAGGTCGTCGACGCGCAGGACGACCAGGGAGCGGTGACCGGTGGCGGTCTCGCCCAGCTCGTTCAGGACCTCGGCCATCATCGAGCGGTCCTGCAGCGCGATCCCGGCGGAGCCGGCGTGCGGGCTGAACTTCTCGTACGGTCCCCCGGTCGCGCCGGACTGCGGCCTGAGGCCGAGGACATCGGCGTAGAAGCGGTAGCAGCCGGCGAAGTCGGTGACCAGAAGCCGTACTTGGGCGAGTTCCACGGTGTCCCCCGGGTGTCAGGACCAGCGGCCGGTGCGGCCGAGCAGCAGGGCCACGGCGGCGGTGCCGGCGGTGGATGTACGCAACACGGTGGGACCGAGCACGCACGCCTTCGCGCCCGCACCCTCGAACAGCGCCAGCTCGTCCCGCGCGACGCCGCCTTCCGGGCCGACGACCAGCACGATCTCGCCCTCGGCGGGCAGTTCGGCGGTCGCCAGCGGCAGGCTCTCGTGCCCGAAGTCGGAGTGCAGCACGGCGGCGAAGTCGGCCTTGGCGAGAAGTGCGGCAACCTGTTTGGTGCTCGCCGCGTCCGTGACCTCCGGGAAGCGCAGCCGGCGTGACTGCTTGCCGGCCTCGCGCGCGGTGGCCCGCCACTTGGCGAGCGCCTTCAGACCCCGGTCGCCCTTCCACTGGGTGATGCAGCGGGCGGCCTGCCAGGGCACGATCGCGTCGACACCGGTCTCGGTCATGGTCTCCACGGCCAGTTCGCCGCGGTCGCCCTTGGGGAGGGCCTGGACGACGGTGATCCGGGGGCTTGGCTCGGGCTCCACCGGGAACTCGAACGGCTCGACGACCATGTGGTCCTTGCCCGACACGCTGACGACGACCCCGGCGGCCCCCCGCCCCATGCCGTCGGTGAGCACCACGTCCTCCCCGGGCTGCAACCGCCGCACGGAGACCGCGTGCCGGCCCTCGGGGCCCTCGACGTCGACGACCGAGCCGGGGCCCACGCCCTCCAGCGAGTCGACGACGAACACCGGCGCGGTCATCGCCCGTCACCCCCGGCCGACAACGCTGTCCTGGCGGCGTCGAGTTCCTCGGCCAGCACCTCCACCAGCCGCCCGGCCGGCAGCTCCCGGGCCATCCGGTGACCCTGCCCCGCCCACAGGGACATGCCCTGCGCGTCCCCGGCCTTGGCGGCGGCCTTGCGCAGCGGCGCGGTGAGGTGGTTGACCTCCGGGTAGGCGGCGGGGGCGTACGGGCCGTGCTCGCGCATGAAGCGGTTGACCAGGCCGCGGGCCGGGCGGCCGGAGAAGGCGCGGGTCAGCTCGGTGCGCGGGAAGAGGGGGTCGGTCAGCGCCCGCTTGTGCTGGACGTCCGCACCGGACTCGTGGGTGGCGAGGAAGGCGGTGCCCAGCTGGGCCGCGCTCGCGCCCGCCGCGAGGACGGCGGCGATCTGGCTGCCGCGCATGATGCCGCCGGCGGCGACGACCGGAATGCCCACGGCCTCCCGGATCTGCGTGACCAGCGACAGCAGCCCGATGCCGGAACCGTCGTTCTCCGGGAGGTCCCGGTGGGTGCCCTGGTGCCCGCCGGCCTCCACGCCCTGCGCGATGACCGCGTCCGCCCCGGCCCGCTCGACCGCGCGGGCCTCCTCCACGGTGGTGGCGGTGGCCAGGGTGAACGTCCCGGCCCGGCGCAGTCTGTCCAGCACCTCCCGGCTCGGAGCGCCGAAGTGGAAGGAGACCACCGGGACCGGGTTGTCGAGCAGGACGGCGAGCTTGGCGTCGTAGCCGTCGTCCCGGCCGCTGTCCGGGTCGCCCAGTTCGGTCTCGTACCAGGCGGCCTCGCCGGCCAGCTGGTGCGCGTACACCTCGACGGCACCGGCGTCCGGGGGCGCGGCGGCGGCCGCTGCGGTGGAGCCGGGGCCCGCACCGGGGTGCGGGGGCTGCGGCATGAAGACGTTCACGCCGAACGGACGGCTCGTGAGGGCCCTCAGCTGCTTGATCTCCTGGTACATCCCGTCGGCGGTCTTGAGTCCGGCGGCGAGGAACCCGAGGCCACCGGCCTCGGAGACGGCGGCGGCGAGCTGCGGGACGGAGACACCGCCCGCCATGGGGGCCTGCACGATCGGATGGTGAAAGAGACCGGTCAGCGCGGAGGACATGACGGCATGTTGTCACGTCCTCCGAACAAGTCCGAATCCGGCCGCCCCCCGGCATAGGACAGCGGCATACGGGGTGCCGAGGCACCCCGACCCGTCCGCGTCAGCGCCCGTTGAACGCGTCCTTCAGCCGCGAGAACAGCCCCTGCTGCCCCGGCTGGAACTGGCCCTGGGGCCGTTCCTCGCCGCGCAGCTTGGACAGCTCGCGCAGCAGACGCTCCTGCTCGGGGTCCAGCTTCGTCGGGGTGGTGACCTCGACGTGCACGATCAGGTCGCCCCGGCCGCCGCCGCGCAGGTGCGTGACACCCCGGCCGTGCAGCGGGATCGACTGGCCGGACTGGGTGCCGGGCCGGATGTCGACCTCCTCCATGCCGTCCAGGGTCTCCAGCGGCACCTTGGTGCCGAGGGCCGCCGCGGTCATCGGGATGGTGACCGTGCAGTGCAGGTCGTCGCCGCGCCGCTGGAAGGTGGAGTGGGGCAGCTCGTGGATCTCGACGTACAGGTCACCGGCCGGACCGCCGCCCGGGCCGACCTCGCCCTCACCGGCGAGCTGGATCCGCGTGCCGTTGTCGACACCGGCCGGGATCTTCACGGTGAGCGTGCGCCGCGAGCGGACGCGGCCGTCGCCGGCGCACTCCGGGCAGGGGGTCGGCACGACCGTGCCGAAGCCCTGGCACTGGGGGCAGGGCCGGGAGGTCATGACCTGGCCCAGGAAGGACCGGGTGACCTGCGAGACCTCGCCCCGGCCGCGGCACATGTCACACGTCTGGGCCGACGTGCCCGGCGCCGCGCCCTCGCCGTTGCAGGTGTTGCAGACGACGGCGGTGTCGACCTGGATGTCCTTGGTCGTGCCGAAGGCCGCCTCGTCCAGCTCGACCTCGATCCGGATCATCGCGTCCTGGCCGCGGCGGGTGCGCGAGCGCGGCCCGCGCTGCGACGCCGTGCCGAAGAACGCGTCCATGATGTCCGAGAAGTTGCCGAAGCCACCGGCGCCGAAGCCGCCCGCGCCCGCGCCGCCCGACTGGGAGAGCGGGTCGCCGCCGAGGTCGTAGACCTGCTTCTTCTGCGGGTCCGACAGCACCTCGTAAGCGGCGTTGATCTCCTTGAACCGCTCCTGGGTCTTCGGATCGGGGTTGACGTCCGGGTGCAGCTCGCGCGCGAGCCGACGGAACGCCTTCTTGATCTCATCCTGCGACGCGTCGCGGCGCACGCCGAGAACGGCGTAGTAGTCCGTGGCCACTTACGACTCCGCCAGGATCTGTCCGACGTACCGTGCCACTGCGCGTACCGCTCCCATCGTTCCCGGGTAGTCCATGCGGGTCGGTCCGACCACGCCGAGCTTGGCAACCGCCTCGCCGCCCGAACCGTAGCCGACCGACACGACGGACGTGGAGTTGAGTCCTTCATGGGCGTTCTCGTGGCCGATGCGCACGGTCACGCCCGGGTCCTTCGCCTCGCCGAGGAGCTTGAGGAGCACCACGTGCTCCTCGAGGGCCTCCAGGACGGGCCGGATCGTGAAGGGGAAATCGTGTCCGAAGCGGGTGAGATTGGCGGTGCCGCCGATCATCAGCCGCTCCTCGTTCTCCTCCACCAGTGTCTCCAGGAGGGTGGAGAGCACCGTGGAGACCGTACCGCGGTCCTCCGGCTCGAAGGCGTCCGGCAGGTCCTCGACCAGCTTCGGCACATCCGCGAACCGGCGGCCGGCGACCCGGCTGTTCAGCCGCGCCCGCAGATCCGCCAGCGCGCTCTCGCCGAACGGCGCCGGGCAGTCGACCATCCGCTGCTCGACCCGGCCGGTGTCCGTGATCAGCACGAGCATCACGCGCGCCGGAGCGAGCGAGAGCAGCTCCACGTGCCGGACGGTGGACCGGGTCAGCGACGGGTACTGCACGACGGCGACCTGCCGGGTCAGCTGCGCGAGCAGCCGCACCGTGCGGGCCACGACGTCGTCGAGGTCGACGGAGCCCTCCAGGAAGTTCTGGATCGCCCGCCGCTCGGGCGCGGTCATCGGCTTGACGCCCGCGAGCTTGTCCACGAACAGGCGGTAGCCCTTGTCGGTGGGGATGCGCCCCGCACTGGTGTGCGGCTGGGCGATGAACCCCTCGTCTTCCAGGGCCGCCATGTCGTTGCGGACGGTCGCCGGGGAGACGCCGAGGTTGTGCCGCTCGGTGAGCGCCTTGGAACCGACCGGCTCCTCGGTGCCCACGTAGTCCTGGACGATGGCGCGCAGAACCTGAAGCCTGCGTTCACTCAGCATCCGCGCACCTCCAGCACGTCGTCCCCTCGTCCCTGCGGGTCGTCCGCCTGGCACTCTTCCCACGTGAGTGCCAGCATTCCCCGGCCCAGTGTACGGCTGTCGGGTACACACTGGGCAAGGTCGGGGCCTCCGTACCGGGTCGTACCGCTAGCGTCGCCGGTATGACCGTGACTTGGGAAGAGCTGGGGTGGGAACGGCTGGCCGCCGGGGTGGGGCGGTGCCGGCTGCCGGGCTGGGACTGCACCGCCGGCCTGGTGGTGGGCGCGGGGACGGCCCTCATGGTGGACGCCGGGTCGAGCCTCGCCGAGGGGGCGCGGCTGCGGGCGCGGGCGCAGGAACTGGCCGGCGGCCGTGTGACCCATCTCGCTCTGACCCACCCCCACTTCGACCACGTCTTCGGGGCGTCCGCGTTCGCCGGCGCGGAGGTGTACGCGGGCGTGGGCGCCGACACCGTGTTCGCCCACGACCGCGAGGAGCTGCGCGGGGACGCGGTCCGCAACGGGCTCCCCGCGGCGGACGCGGACGAGGCGGTGGACGCGCTGGTCACACCCCGGCACCTGGTCTCCGGCGAGTGGACCCTCGACCTCGGCGACGGCCGGCAGGCGCTGCTGGCCAACGTGGGGCCCGGCCACACCGCGTACGATCTCGTGGTCCTCGTCCCCGGCTCACCCGAGGTCGTCTTCTGCGGTGACCTGGTGGAGGAGTCGGGCGAGCCCCAGGCAGGCCCGGACGCGGTCCCGTCCCGCTGGCCGGACGCGCTCGACCGGCTGCTGGCGCTCGGCGGCGAGGACGCGCTGTACGTGCCCGGTCACGGAGCGGTGGTCGACGCGGGCTTCGTACGGCGTCAACGCGACGCCCTGGCAACGCGTTTCGGCGTGATCTGAGCGGCTCCCGCCGGCCGTTCCCGGCGTGTCGTGCGCGCCGCCGTTCGGCTTTGCCTATCGTCATCCGAATGCGCCAGTACTCCGCCGACCTCACCCCGCCGTGGAAGAAGCCGAAGGCCGTGCCGGAGGTGGCGGCCGAGCCGGGCCTGGTGGTGGAGGAGCCCGGCACCGGGTTCTGCGGGGCGGTGATCCGCTGCGAGGCCGGCACGGTGACCCTGGAGGACCGCTTCGGCAAGCACCGCGTGTTCCCGCTGGAGCCGCGCGGGTTCCTGCTGGAGGGCAGGCCGGTGACGCTCGTACGGCCGTCGACGGGCCCCGTCCGCCCCACCCGTACGGCATCCGGTTCGGTCGCCGTCCCGGGCGCCCGCGCGCGCGTGGCCCGGGCCGGCCGCATCTACGTGGAGGGCCGGCACGACGCCGAGCTGGTCGAGAAGGTGTGGGGCGACGACCTGCGCGTCGAGGGCGTGGTCGTGGAGTACCTGGGGGGCGTGGACGACCTGCCGGCGATCGTCGGCGAGTTCGCCCCGGGCCCGGACGCCCGCCTGGGCGTCCTCGTGGACCACCTGGTCCCGGGCACGAAGGAATGGCGGATCGCGGAGTCGGTGACCAGCGACCACGCCCTGGTCGTCGGCCACCCGTACATCGACATCTGGGAGGCGGTGAAGCCGTCGGCCCTGGGCATCCGGGCCTGGCCGAAGGTCCCGCGGGGCCAGGACTGGAAGACGGGCGTGTGCCGGGCCCTGGGCTGGCCGGAGAACACGGGCGCCGTGTGGCAGGCGATCCTGGGCCGGGTGGGGTCGTACAAGGATCTCGAGCCGGAGCTGCTGGGACGGGTGGAGGAACTGATCGACTTCGTCACGGCACCGGCGTAGGCGTCGGTCCGCCCGGCGTTCACCGTGGGCAGGCGTCGGTCCGGCAAACGTTCACCGTGGGCAGGCGTCGGTCCGCCCGCGTGGGGGTCAGTCCACCAGGTCCCGCACCACCGCGTCCGCCAGCAGCCGTCCCCGCAGGGTCAGTACGGCCCGCCCCTCGTCGTACGGGCCGCCGTCCAGCAGCCCGTCCGCCAGCGCCCGGCGGGAGGCCGCGAGCCCCTCCTCCTTCAGGAGGGACAGCGGGACGCCCTCCCGCAGCCTCAGCTCCAGCAGGATCCGCTCCACCCGGCGGTCCTCCTGCGACAGCAGCTCCCGGCCCGCGCCCGGGGAGCGGCCGGCGGCGAGGGCCGCCGCGTACGCGCCCGGGTGCTTCACGTTCCACCAGCGCACCCCGCCCACGTGCGAGTGCGCCCCCGGTCCGGCGCCCCACCAGTCGGCGCCCCGCCAGTACAGCTCGTTGTGCAGGCAGCGGCCCGCCTCGGAGGCGGCCCAGTTGGAGACCTCGTACCAGTCGAAGCCCGCCCGGCCCAGTGCCTCCTCGGCGATCAGGTACCGGTCGGCGTGGACGTCGTCGTCGGTCATCGGGATCTCGCCCCGGCGGATCCGGCGGGCGAGCTGGGTGCCCTCCTCGACGATGAGCGCGTAGGCGCTGACGTGGTCGGGGCCGGCGCCGAGGGCGGCCTCCAGGGAGGCCCGCCAGTCGTCGTCGCTCTCCCCCGGCGTGCCGTAGATCAGATCCAGGTTGACGTGCTCGAAGCCCGCCGCCCGCGCCTCCGCCACGCACCGCTCGGGGCGGCCCGGCGTGTGCGTGCGGTCGAGGACCCTCAGCACGTGCTGCCTCGCGCTCTGCATGCCGAAGGAGATCCGGTTGAAGCCGCCCTCGCGGAGGGTGGCGAGGTAGGCGGGGTCCACCGACTCCGGGTTCGCCTCCGTGGTGATCTCCGCGTCCGGGGCGAGCCCGAACTCGGCGCGGATCACGCCGAGCATCCGTACCAGGTCGTCGGCGGCCAGCAGCGTGGGCGTCCCGCCGCCGACGAAGACCGTGCGGACCTCGCGCGGGTCGTCGCCCAGCACCTTCCGCGCCAGCCGGATCTCGTCGGCGAGGGTGTCCGCGTAGTTGTCCCGGGAGGCGAGCACGCCGCCCGTGCCGCGCAGCTCGGTCGCGGTGTAGGTGTTGAAGTCGCAGTAGCCGCAGCGGGTCGCGCAGTACGGGACATGGAGGTAGAAACCGAGCGGGCGGCCCGCGGCCCCGGCGAGCGCGTGCGCGGGCAGCGCGCCGTCGGCGGGGACGGGCTCGCCGTCGGGGAGTGCGGAAGGCATGCCCCCATTGTCCCGTACCGGTGGCGTTACTCCGCCTGGAGCACCAGCAGGGCCAGATCGTCCTCGGGAGCGCCGCCGCCGAAGTCGTGGACCAGGCGGCGGATCCTTTCGGCGATCAGCTCGGCACTGAGCCCGGCGCACCCGGACAGGGCACGGGCGAGCCCGTCGCCGTCGTCGAACTGGCGGGAGCCGGAGCGCCGCTCGGTCACCCCGTCGGTGACGCACAGCAGGCTGTCCCCGGGCCGCAGCAGCAGGGTCTCGCTGGTGTACGTCTCGTCCTCCACGACGCCGAGGAGGGTCTGCGGGCGGGCGGCGGTGCGCACGGTGCCGTCGGGGCCGAGGACGAGCGGCAGCGGGTGGCCGGCGGAGGCGAGGGTGCAGCGGACCCCGCCGTCGTACGGCGTCAGCTCGCCGTACAGCAGGGACAGGAAGCGGGTCTGCGGGCCGTCGCCGGAGGCCGGGGACCGGCCGCCTGCGGTGACCAGGGCGCGGGCGGCGGCGTCGGCGGCCTCGGTGGCGTCGTCCAGGAGGAGCTGGTTGAGGCGGTCCAGGACATCGGCGACGCGGTAGCCCTCGCGGGCGAGGAGGCGCAGCCAGGGGCGGGCGAGGCCGATCACCACGGCCGCCTCCGGGCCCTTGCCCTGGACGTCGCCGACGGCGAAGCACCAGCGGCCGTCGCCCGCCGGGAACAGGTCGTAGAAGTCGCCGCTGGGACCGCCCGTGTCGCAGGGTTCGTAGACGAGCGCGCTGCTCACGCCCGGGATCTCCGCGACCGCGCCGGGCAGCAGGCCGCGCTGGAGGACGGCGCTGATGGTGGCCTGGCGGGCGTACTGGCGGGCCGCGCCGATGGCCAGGGCGACGCGCCGGCCGAGGTCCTCCACCAGCCCGGTGACCTCGTCGGGGAAGCCGGCCCGCCCGCACCGGCCGATGACCAGCACGCCGAGCGGCCGGCCGCCCGCGATCAGCCGGTACGACAGCGCCGTCCCGTGGGCGCCCTGCGGGCCGAGGGCGTGGCCGGGCCAGGGGTAGGGCTCGGGGCCGGAACGCAGTCCGTCCGGCGGGCCCGGCGGCTCCTTCTCCAGGGCGCACCGCAGCTCCTCGATGCGGGCCTCGCTGGCGTGCCAGACCCGGGCGGGCCCAGCGTCGGCACCGCCGCGCACGGTCGCCTCGTCCTCCAGCCAGACCGCGCACCAGTCGGCGAGCCGGGGGACGATCAGCTGGCCGGTGAGCGCGGCGACCAGGTTCTCGTCCAGCTGTCCGGCGAGCAGGTCGGATGCCTCGGCCAGGAAGGACAGCGCGCCCCGGCCGAGCCAGTCCCGGTCGCCGTCGGCGCGGTGCGGCTGCGGGGCGAGGACCTCGGCGACCTCCAGGGCGGGGCCCGGGGCGGGTACGTCCAGGGCCTCGCTGCCGCCCGGGGGCAGCCGCGCCCACACGGTCTTGGCGCCGGAGCGGTAGGTGACGCCCCAGGACTCGGCGAGCTGGGCGACGAGGCGCAGGCCGCGCCCGTACTCGGGGGTGTCGTACGGCACCTCACCGCCCATGGCGTCGCGCGGGGCCCGTGAGGGGTGCTGGTCGCCCACCTCGATCACGAACGCGCCGCCGGCCTCCAGCCGCCAGTCGACCTGTACGTCGGTACCGGCGTGCACGACGGCGTTGGTGACCAGCTCGCTGACGACGGCCATGGCGTCGTCGACCAGCCGGGCCGGGACGCCGGGCGCCTCGGCCAGCGCGGCACGCACCAGGGCGCGGGCCGAACCCGGGGCGACGGGGCTGCCGGGGAGAGTGGTCCCGCCCCGCCTCTCGCCGGGCCGGGCCTCGCTCTCCCGCTGCGTCGGTATGGCCGCCGTGTCCATGCCGCCAGGGTGACAGAACGGCGGGGGCGATAAGCGGTGAGTCACTGAAGTGAACAGCAGACGCACACATTCGAGCGAGGACGAACCGAAGCCAAACACCGAAGGTCGCCCCGAACCCACCCGAGGCCGCGGCCCCACGCCGGCCGGGCGGATACCGCGGCCGCGGGCGGGACCGCGCCGGCCGGCCGGGAACGCGTAGGACAGACGGGATGCCCATTGGCCGAGGCCGGATGCCCCTCGACTGAGGGCGGATGCCCCTGGCCGAGGGCGGATGCCCATTGGCTGCGACCGGATGCCCCCGGCTGAGGGCGGATGCCCATTGGCTACGGCCGGATGCCCCCGGC
>NZ_JBEZBT010000003.1:262829-294775 GCF_040647235.1 Streptomyces sp. NPDC042638 | reverse complement strand
GGATGCCCCCGGCTGAGGGCGGATGCCCATTGGCTACGGCCGGATGCCCCCGGCTGAGGGCGGAAGCCCATCGGCTACGGCCGGATGCCCCCGGCTGAGGGCGAAGGCCCCCGGCTGAGGGGCGGATGCCCATTGGCTGCGGCCGTATGCCCCCCGGCCGAGGGCGAATGCCCCGGCCGAGGGCGGGGACCGCGCCGGACAGACGGGTGCCGTCGCTGCGGGCGCGTACCGCCTCAGGAGGGCGGACGTCGTCGCGGCGCGGGGCCGCCTCGCGGGAGGCGGTTCGCGCCGCTCGGCGCGCCCGGCCGCCGGTGCCGCACGGCCGCCGGCGGTCCCGGGCGCCCCCGTCAGACAGGCCCTAGGACTCCCGTGCGCCCGCGTACATGTCCTCGATGAGGTGCTTGTACTCGCGCTCCACCACCGGCCGCTTCAGCTTCAGGCTCGGCGTGATCTCGCCGTGCTCCACATCGAGGTCCCGCGGCAGCAGCCGGAACTTCTTGATGGTCTGCCAGCGCTGGAGCCCGGCGTTGAGCTGTCGCACGTACTCGTCGACCATCTCCACCGTCTGCGGGGCGGCGACGATCTCGGCGTACGGCCTGCCCTCCAGGCCGTTCTCCTTCGCCCACTCCTGGATGGCGAGCTCGTCCAGGGCGATCAGGGCGGTGCAGTAGTTCCGGTCGGCACCGTGCACGAGGATGTTGGACACGTACGGGCACACGGCCTTGAACTGGCCCTCGACCTCGGCCGGTGCGACGTACTTGCCGCCGGAGGTCTTGATGAGGTCCTTCTTGCGGTCGGTGATGCGCAGGTAACCGTCGGGCGAGAGCTCGCCGATGTCACCGGTGTGGAACCAGCCGTCGGACTCCAGCACCTCCGCCGTCTTCTCGGGCTGCTGGTGGTAGCCCTCCATGACGCCGGGACCGCGCAGCAGGATCTCGCCGTCCTCGGCGATGCGGACCTCGGTGCCGGGCAGCGGCTTGCCGACCGTGCCGGTGCGGTACGCCTCCCCCGGGTTGACGAAGGAGGCCGCGGAGGTCTCGGTGAGGCCGTAGCCCTCCAGGATGTGGATGCCGGCGCCGGCGAAGAAGTAGCCGATCTCCGGGGCGAGCGCGGAGGCGCCGGAGACGCAGGCGCGCAGCCGGCCGCCGAAGGCCTCGCGGAGCTTGGCGTAGACGAGGGTGTCGGCGACCTTGTGCTTGGCGGCGAGGCCGAAGGGCGCCGAGGCGGTGCCGGTGCGGCGGAAATTGTCCTGGGTGACCTTGGCGTACTCGCGGGCGACCTCGGCGGCCCACTGGAAGATCTTGTACTTGGCCGGGCCGCCCTCGCGGGCCTTGGCCGCGACACCGTTGTAGACCTTCTCGAAGATGCGCGGCACGGCCGCCATGTACGTCGGCCGCACCACCGGCAGGTTCTCGATGATCTTGTCGACGCGGCCGTCGACGGCGGTGACGTGGCCGACCTCGATCTGCCCGGAGGTGAGCACCTTGCCGAAGACGTGCGCGAGCGGCAGCCACAGGTACTGCACGTCGTCGATGGTGACCAGACCGGTCGCGGCGATGGCCTTCGCCATGTACGCCCAGTTGTCGTGCGGGAGCCGGACCCCCTTGGGGCGACCGGTGGTGCCCGAGGTGTAGATGAGCGTGGCGAGCTGGTCCTTGGTGATCGCGCCGACCCGCTCCTTGATCAGCTGCGGGTGGCTCTCCAGGTAGGCGGCGCCGCGCCGCTCCAGCTCGGCGAGGGTGATCACCCAGTCGTCCGTCTCGACGCCCGCCGGGTCGATGACGACGACCTTGGTGAGGGCGGGCAGCTCGGCGCGACGCTCCACCGCCTTGGCGGCCTGGGCCGCGTCCTCGGCGATCAGCACCCGGCTCTCGGAGTCGGACAGGATGAAGGACGACTCGTCGGTGTTGGTCTGCGGATAGATGGTGGTGGTCGCCCCGCCGGCGCACATGATGCCGAGGTCGGCGAGGATCCACTCGACCCGGGTGGAGGAGGCGAGCGCCACCCGCTGTTCGGGCTGGATGCCCAGCTCGATGAGGCCGGCCGCGATCGCGTACACCCGGTCGGCCGCCTGCGCCCAGCTGAGCGTCTTCCAGTCGTCGGGGCCCTGGCCGGAGGCCGGCGGGACGGGGTAGCGGTAGGCGTCGGCGTCCGGTGTGGCCGCCACGCGCTCCAGGAAGAGGGCTGCCACGGACGGCGGACGGTTCTCGATCAGGGTCTGTGTGTCGCTCACGACATCCTCCGGGGGCCCGCGACGGTGCGGCTACTCGGTGCGGCTGGGTTAACTCACGGTGTGGGTGCGGACTGTTGTTTAACTCGCGAGTAACTATCGAGCAGGGATCAGGGTAAGGCGCGACCGCCCGCTGCGTAAGGGGCATCGGCCTGTCACTTTCCACGCAGAGCGACGCTACGGGCGCGTGGGGGCCCGCCGCGCTTTCGCACGACGGGCCCCCACATGCCCGGTTTGCGGATGTGACCGGCTGTTACCTTTGGTTACTTCTTGCCCTTGCCCGACCCCGCGCTGTCATCACTGGACAGGACGGCGATGAAGGCTTCCTGCGGAACCTCCACGGAACCCACCATCTTCATCCGCTTCTTGCCTTCCTTCTGCTTCTCGAGCAGCTTCCGCTTACGGGAGATGTCACCGCCGTAGCACTTGGCGAGGACGTCCTTGCGGATGGCGCGGATGGTCTCGCGGGCGATGACCCGGGAGCCGATGGCGGCCTGGATGGGCACCTCGAAGGCCTGCCGCGGGATCAGCTCGCGCAGCTTGGCCACGAGCCGCACGCCGTACGCGTACGCCGCGTCCTTGTGGGTGATCGCGGAGAAGGCGTCCACCTTGTCGCCGTGCAGCAGGATGTCGACCTTGACCAGGCTGGAGGTCTGCTCGCCGGTGGGCTCGTAGTCGAGGGAGGCGTAGCCGCGGGTCTTGGACTTCAGCTGGTCGAAGAAGTCGAAGACGATCTCGGCCAGCGGCAGCGTGTAGCGGATCTCGACCCGGTCCTCGGAGAGGTAGTCCATGCCGAGCAGGGTGCCGCGCCGGGTCTGGCACAGCTCCATGATCGAGCCGATGAACTCGCTCGGCGCGAGGATGGTGGCGCGCACGACCGGCTCGTACACCTCGCTGATCTTCCCCTCGGGGAACTCGCTCGGGTTGGTCACCGTGTGCTCGCTGCCGTCCTCCATGAGCACGCGGTAGACCACGTTCGGCGCGGTGGCGATCAGGTCGAGCCCGAACTCGCGCTCCAGCCGCTCGCGGATCACGTCGAGGTGCAGCAGGCCGAGGAAGCCGACGCGGAAGCCGAAGCCGAGCGCGGCGGACGTCTCCGGCTCGTAGACCAGCGCGGCGTCGTTCAGCTGCAGCTTGTCCAGGGCCTCGCGCAGCTCCGGGTAGTCGGAGCCGTCCAGCGGGTACAGACCGGAGAAGACCATCGGCTTCGGGTCCTTGTAACCGCCGAGCGCCTCGGTGGCCCCCTTGTTCTGGCTGGTGACCGTGTCACCGACCTTGGACTGACGGACGTCCTTCACACCGGTGATGAGGTAGCCCACCTCGCCCACGCCCAGGCCGTCGGCGGAGAGCATCTCGGGCGAGTTGGTGCCGATCTCCAGCAGCTCGTGGGTGGCGTTCGTCGACATCATGCGGATGCGCTCGCGCTTGTTGAGCTGGCCGTCGATCACACGGACGTACGTCACGACACCGCGGTACGAGTCGTAGACCGAGTCGAAGATCATCGCGCGGGCGGGGGCGTCGGCGACCCCGACCGGCGCCGGGATCTCCTTGACGACCTTGTTCAGCAGCACGTCGACACCGAGACCGGTCTTCGCGGAGACCTTGAGCACGTCCTCCGGGTCACAGCCGACCAGGTTCGCCAGCTCCTCGGCGAACTTCTCCGGCTGGGCCGCCGGCAGGTCGATCTTGTTCAGCACCGGAATGATCGTGAGGTCGTTCTCCATCGCCAGATAGAGGTTGGCGAGGGTCTGCGCCTCGATGCCCTGGGCGGCGTCGACCAGGAGGATGGTCCCCTCGCAGGCGGCCAGCGACCGCGAGACCTCGTAGGTGAAGTCGACGTGCCCCGGGGTGTCGATCATGTTGAGGATGTGGGTCGTGCCCTGGTCGGGGCCCTCGGTCGGGGCCCAGGGCAGCCGCACCGCCTGGGACTTGATCGTGATGCCGCGCTCGCGCTCGATGTCCATCCGGTCGAGGTACTGAGCACGCATCTGCCGCTGCTCGACCACACCGGTCAGCTGGAGCATCCGGTCGGCGAGCGTGGACTTGCCGTGGTCGATGTGCGCGATGATGCAGAAATTGCGGATCAGCGCCGGGGCGGTACGGCTCGGCTCGGGCACATGGTTAGGGGTCGCGGGCACGCAGGGTCCTGTCTCTTGAGGCGCCTTATGCCTCGGTCGGATCGTTACGTAGTCTCCATGGTCCCACGGGCAGGGACCGGGGGCCGTTTTGGGCCGTCCGGAGGGCCACTGGTACTGTAGATGGCTGTGCCTCATGCCCTCTCAGCACGAGGCACGGCAGGAAATCCTGAATCACCGGTGCGGGACCCGTGCGGCCCCGCGCCTGAACCTGTAAAGGCTCCTTCGTGGCGAACATCAAGTCCCAGATCAAGCGGATCAAGACCAACGAGAAGGCTCGGCTGCGCAACAAGGCCGTCAAGTCCTCCCTGAAGACCGCGATCCGCAAGGCCCGTGAGGCCGCTGCCGCGGGTGACGTCGAGAAGGCCACCGAGCTGCAGCGCGCTGCCGCGCGTGCGCTCGACAAGGCCGTCTCGAAGGGCGTCATCCACAAGAACCAGGCCGCCAACAAGAAGTCGGCGCTTGCTTCCAAGGTTGCCACCCTCAAGGGCTGAACTCCTTTCTGATCTGATCGCCGGAAGGACCCAGAGCGGGCCCTCTCTCATCCGCTCCCGTCCGGCACTCCCGAGCCTGTTCGCGGCCTGCGTTCGCCACGCGGGAACGGGCTCACCAGCTTGATCCGAAGGCCTCCGACACCTCTCCTTTCCCCAAGGCAGGTGCGGGGGCCTTTGGTGTGCGCGGCGGCGGACGGGGGCCTAGCGGGGGGCTGGGGCGTACCGGGGGGGCGGCGCATGTATGTGGGCGGGGACACATACCGGCCGTGCGTGCGGGGGCACGGGTCCCTTCAGCGTGGAGGGCCGAGGCCTGCCGACTCATCCGCCGGCAGGCCTGGCCGTATCCGCTCATCCGCCGGGCAGAGCCTGGGCCTATCCACTCACTCGCCAAGCGGGGTCGAGGCCTATCCACTCACTCGCCAGGCGGGGTCGAGGCCCGTCGGCTCATGCGCCGTGGGTCACCGGACGACTCCCCCACACCGCTGGACCGGTCACGCCCCGGGCGGAACCTGTCGGCTGTCCCCGGGCGGGGCCTGCATGCTGCTGCCCCCGGGGCAGGGCGGGGCGGTCCGCTCGCGTCGGATCGTCGGTGGGCCGGTGCCGGTTCCGTCAGTTCCGGCCTCTGGATCTCGCGGCCCGGGCGATGATCACGACCGCCTTCTCCAGCGCGTACTCGGGATCGTCGCCGCCGCCCTTCACGCCCGCGTCCGCCTCTGCGACCGCTCTGAGCGCCACCGAGACCCCGTCCGGCGTCCAGCCCCGCATCTGCTGCCGCACCCGGTCGATCTTCCACGGCGGCATTCCCAACTCCCGCGCCAGGTCGGCCGGCCGGCCCCCGCGCGCGGAGGACAGCTTTCCGATCGCCCGGACGCCCTGGGCCAGCGCACTGGTGATCATCACCGGCGCCACGCCCGTCGCCAGTGACCATCTGAGCGCCTCCAGCGCCTCCGCCGTACGCCCCTCCACGGCCCGGTCGGCGACCGTGAAGCTCGACGCCTCGGCACGCCCGGTGTAATACCGCCCGACGACCGCCTCGTCGATCGTCCCCTCCACGTCGGCGACCAACTGCGAGGCCGCCGAGGCCAGCTCCCGCAGATCACTTCCGATGGCGTCGCAGAGCGCCTGGCACGCCTCGGGTGTCGCCGACCGCCCGAAGGAGCGGAACTCCCCCCGCACGAAGGCCAGCCGGTCCGCCGGCTTGGTCATCTTCGGACAGGCCACCTCCCGCGCCCCCGCCTTGCGTGCGGCGTCCAGCAGCCCCTTGCCCTTGGCGCCGCCGGCGTGCAGCAGCACGAGCGTGATCTCCTCGGCGGGCGAGCCGAGGTACGCCTTCACGTCCTTGACCGTGTCGGCGGACAGATCCTGCGCGTTGCGTACGACCACGACCTTGCGCTCGGCGAAGAGCGACGGGCTGGTCAGCTCGGCGAGCGTGCCGGGCTGCAGCTGGTCCGGGGTCAGGTCACGTACGTCCGTGTCGGCGTCGGCGGCCTTGGCGGCGGCCACCACCTCCTGCACGGCACGGTCGAGCAGAAGGTCCTCCTGGCCCACGGCGAGGGTCACCGGGGCGAGAGGGTCGTCGTTCGCAGTCTTCCTGGCCATCGCTCAAAGCATCCCACGCCGCACTGACAACGAACCGGCCCCGGCGCCCTGACCAGTCCCGGAGCTGCCCCCGAGACCGGCTCGGGGTCACGGCTCCTCGCGCCAGCCGTCCCACTGCCCCGCGAAAGCGTCCAGCTCGCCGGGGTCCAGCCGCTCGCGCTCGTCCCGCAGGACCAGCAGCCACTGGGCGTCCTCGGCGTCGTCCTCGCCGGCCAGCGCGTCCCGGACGAGCTGGGGCTCCTCGTCGATCGCGAACCGCTCCCCCAGCGCCTCGGCCGCCTCCTCGGCGGCATCGCGGTCGGGCAGCACCAGCACGTGTCTCACATCGCTCACGGCCCCATTCTCAGGCACCGCGCGCACGCCCGACGCCCAGGTCAGCCAGGCCTGCCCGGCATCCGCCCCGGCACACCCGGACACGCCGGTCACCGGCCTGCCACCGGCCTCACGCCCCGGGCCGAAGCCTGGCCCACACTCCGCACGTCAGCTGTCGGGCACCTCGCCCACCCGGCACCGTGGCCACGAACGCCACAGGGGCATGTGCCGGGACCGAAGCGAATCAGTCGCTCAGGTCAGGGTTTCGCACAGCCGGTACAGAGCCCAACTCGATGCCGAAACACTCCCGGTAGGCCGTCAGCACCTCCTCGTCCGTCTCCAGCTCCCGCGTCTCGCACGCTCCGTCCCCGGCGGTCCGCTTCAGCTTCCGCCCGCTGAGCGTGATCCGTCCCCCGTCCTCGGTGACCTGTGAGCACACCAGCGACCGGGTGAAGTGGGACAGCGGTGAGGTGCTGTGCCACCAGGCGCCGGCCAGGAAGTCCCCGAGCGCACGCGGGCGGGTCTCCAGCCGGTACTGCGGCTTTCCGTCCCGCACGACGTCCAGGTCCCCCGCGCCCCGCACGTCAGCGCCGCGCACACCGGCCGGGTCCGGCCCCGCCTCCACCACCTGGAACGTACCGGCGGGGTCGTCCTGCTCCCCGCGCTCCGCATAGGCCAGCGGCCAGTGGCTGTGCGCCCCGAACCCGACGTCGGCGAGCCAGGTGCCCCCGTCCGCCGTCCGCACCCGCAGCGCGAGATGGTCATAGGGGATACCGAGCCGCCCCTCGTCGTCGTGGACACGTCCAGCGAGCAGATCCACCTCATAGCCGAGGGCGGCGAGCAACGCCCCGAACGCACCGTTCAGTTCGTAGCAGAAACCGCCGCGCCGCCCCTCGGTCACCTTGGCCAACAGCCGCGTCTCGTCCAGGGTGACCTCCTCTCCGAGGTGGACCGACAGGTTCTCGAAGGGGACGGTCCGCAGATGGCGCAGGTGCAGCTCGCGCAGCGCCTCGCTGGTGGGCTGTTGCGGACGCGTGCTACCGAGCCGGCGGAGATAGGCGTCGACCTGTGCTGATGTCATGAGGCCAGTCTCGCCCCCCCGCGTGTTGCGGGCGGCCCCAGGACCTCTCGTTCCTAGTTCTCGCTCGTCACCCGTATCTCCCCGCTGCTCCCGCCGGTCCCGGTGACCGCGAGTGCGCCGTCCCGGTCGGTGCGCAGGACCGCGGCTCCGCCGGCCCGCAGCGCGGCCACGGTAGCCGGGGCCGGATGGCCGTAGGGGTTGTCGGCACCGGCGGACACGAGCGCCACCCGGGGTGCCGCGAGGTGTATCAGTTCTGGGTCCTGGTAGGCCGAGCCGTGGTGGGCCACCTTCAGGACGTCGACTCCGGCGAGGTCGGCCGCCGCCGGGGAACGCAGCAACGCCCGCTGGGCCGGCGGTTCCAGATCCCCGAGCAGCAGCAACCGCAGCCCGCCCGTGCGCACGAGCAGCGCGACACTGGCGTCGTTCGGGCCTTCCGGCTCGAAGTCCGGGCCCTCCGGCTCGAAGACGGGGTTCGGCCGGGCCGGTGGTACCGGGGCGCCGGACGGTATCGACAACCGTGGGCTTCGCGGCGGGGGCCACAGGACCCGCCAGGTGAGCGGTCCGGTGCGCCGTTCCTCTCCCGCGACGGCCGTCGTGACCGGGATGTGCCGTTCGGCCGCCTGCCTTCGCACGGACTCCGCCTGGTCCGCCGGCTCGGCGAACCCCGTCGTCTCGATCGCGGCCACCGAGCGGCCCCTCAGGACGCCGGGGAGTCCCGCCACATGGTCGGCGTGGAAATGGGTGAGGAGGAGCAGGGGGACGCGGGTGATGCCGAGCCGCCGCAGGCAGTCGTCGACCAGCGCCGGATCGGGCCCGGCGTCCACGACCACCCCGGCCCCCTCGCCCGCCGCCAGCACGGTGGCATCGCCCTGCCCTACATCGCACACCGCGTACCGCCAGCCCGGCGGCGGCCAGCCCGTGATCACCCGGGTCAGCGGCACCGGCCGGGTCACCAGCAGCACGACCAGCACCCCGAGCAGCCCGCACCATCCCGGGTGCCGCAGCAGTCGCCGCCCGGCCAGGACCACGGCGACGGTGACCGCCGCGAGCGCCAGTGCCCCGGGCCAGCTCCCCGGCCAGTCGATCCCCGCGCCGGGCAGCGCCGCCCCGGCCCGGGCGACTCCGGCGATCCACCCGGCCGGCCAACCCGCGCACCAGGCCGCCACCTTGGCCACCGGCATCGCCAGCGGTGCGGTGGCGAGCGCCGCGAACCCCAGCACCGTGGCCGGCGCCACCGCCACCTCGGCCAGCAGGTTGCACGGCACCGCCACCAGGCTCACCCGGGCCGACAGCACCGCCACGACCGGCGCGCACACGGCCTGCGCGGCGGCAGCCGCCGCCAGTGCCTCGGCGAGCCGCGGGGGCACCCGGCGCCGGCGCAACGCCTCGCTCCACCCGGGCGCCAGCACCAGCAGCGCGCCGGTGGCCAGCACCGACAGCAGGAAGCCGTAACTGCGGGCCAGCCACGGGTCGTACAGCACCAGCAGCAGAACGGCCGTGGCCAGCGCGGGGACCAGGGATCTGCGGCGCCCGGTGGCCAGGGCGAGCAGTGCGACCGTGCCGCAGGCCGCGGCCCGCAGCACGCTGGGATCGGGCCGGCAGACGACCACGAAGCCGAGTGTCAGCGCTCCCGCGAGCAGGGCCGTCGCCCGTAGTGAGAGCCCCAGGCGCGGGGCCAGGCCACGGCGCTCGACCTGCTGGGCCAGCCCGGGCGGTCCGATGAGCAGCGCGAGCAGCACGGTGAGGTTGCTGCCGGAGACGGCGAGCGTGTGCGCCAGGTCCGTCTCCTGGAAGGCCTGCTCGAGCTCGGGGGTGATCCGCGAGGTGTCCCCGACGACCAGCCCGGGAAGCAGCGCTCGCGCGTCTTCCGGCAGGTTTTCGGTCGCTTCGCGCAGGCCGGCCCGCAGCCTCCCCGCCAGCCGTTGCGGTCCGCTCGGCCCCGCCACGACGCGCGGTCCCGGCCGGCCGCGCACCCGCAGCACGGCCGCTGTCCGGTCGCCGCCGGTCAGCGCGGGCGCCAGCCGCCCGCCGACCCGCAGCCGGGTGGACGGCAGCAGCCCGAGCCAGGCGGCCCGCCCACCCGTCCTCGGCTGTGCGGCGCCGGCCGGCGGCGGCTCGGTATTTCCCCTGCCTTCGGTGCCCCCTCCCGGCGCCGGAACATCCGAGTCGACGATCATCAGCACGGGCGTCCGGGTCCGGACCCGACTCCCGTCAGCCTCCTCCACACTGCGCAGCTCGGCCCGCGCCAGCACCGCCACGGGTGCCGCGTGATCGCCCCGCACCTTTGGCCTGCTCAGCCACGGATCGCCGCTCACCTCGACCTCGGCGGTCACGGTCGCGAACCGCCGGGCCAGCTCGGGCACCGGGCCGCGCCACACGTCGGCTCCGTGCAGCCCGGCGGAGACGGCTGCCGCGGCGGCACAGAGCAGCATCGCGGCGACGGCGGCACGCGCCCAGCGGAACGGGCCGCACGCCCACCCGAGCCGCCCAACCCGCCAGGGCCGCCCGGGCCGCCCGGGCCGCCCGGGCCGCGCGAACCGGTCGGGCCGCGCGAACCGGTCGGGTCCCCGCATCAGCAGCAGGAGAATCCCTCCGGCCAGGCAGCCGGCGGCGATTCCGGCGGTCCAGGCCACCGGTGCGTCAAGCGTGAGGGCCGCCGTGCCCCAGGCCGCGAGCGCGGGCGGCACCAGGCGCAGGTCCATGGGGCCGGTCCGACGGGTGTCCCCGGTCGCGCTGCGCTCGGGCTCGGGCTCCGCGCGCGGCGACGCCTCGTCCGGCACGCGGCTCATGGCCGTACCAGGTCGCGCAGGTCGGTGAACCGGCGGTCGCCGATGCCGTTGACCTCGCGCAGTTCGTCCACCGAGCGGAAACCGCCGTGCCGGGCGCGGTAGTCGACGATGTGCTGGGCCAGTACCGGGCCGACTCCTGGCAGGGTGTCGAGCTGCTCCATGGTGGCTGTACTGAGGGAGACGGGCGCCGCCGGGCCCGTGCCGGTGGAGCCGGGGAGCGGCCCGGTCGCCGGGCCGGGCGGAGCGGCGGCCCCGGCCGGGGTGCCGACGACGACCTGTTCGCCGTCGACCAGGAAGCGGGCGCGGTTGAGTCCCTCCGTGCTCACGCCCGGCCGGATCCCGCCCGCGGCTCGCAGCGCGTCGGCCACCCGGGCACCGGCCGGCAGCCGCCGGATCCCCGGTTCGCGGACCTTGCCGCTGACGTCCACGACGATCTCCGCGGCGGGTGTCGCCGTCGTGCCCACGGCCGCTCCGGACGCCGCTCCCTCGCTCTTTCTGGGGAAGTGGGCCTGGGTTCGCACCACTTGGGGTGCGCTCACCGACTGTGGCCGGGCCGCCCAGAAGTGCTGCACGGCGAAGACCGCGGCGGCCACGAGCACCACGACGAGCGCCACGACTCCTCGCCGTTCCACTGCGTACCGTGCCTGGAGCCACACCGGCATCCGCTCCCGCAGCGCCAGCCCGGCCCGAACCCGCCAGTCGGGGGCCACGGGTCCCTCCCGGCCCTCCTCCGGCTCCCTCCGCTCCTGCGGCCCCTCCGGCTCCGGCAGCCGCGGCACACCGGCCGGTTCAGGCCCCCCGAAGCCGCCCGGCGCCGATGCCCGCCCGGCCGAGCCGGCCGGTACCCGCGCCGGGATGCTGACCGGCCCCGCCGCCGGGCGCAGGCCGGGAGCCGTTCCCCTGACCGCCGCTGTCGCCCTGACCGTGAGCACCGATGACGGCGACGGCGGCGACGGCGCTGCCGCCGCACTCACGAGTTCTTCCGTCTCCGGCGGCGCGTTCCCCGACTCACGCCATTGCACGGCCCGTTCCCCGAAGAGGAGTTCCGCCCGGCGGCGCAGTTCCTCCGCAGGCGCGGGCGGGCGGCGGCGGTCGCCGCGGTGATCGCCGGCGCCGCTGTGTCCGCCGAAGCGGCTGTGCTGGTCGGCCCTGCTGTGTCCGGCGGCCCGGCGGTGTTCGGTGGCCCGGCGGTGTCCGGCGGCCCGGCGTCGGCGGGTGCGGCCGTCGGAGGCGGGGCCGCGGCCGGGGCCGCTGGTCAAAGTCGCG
Source organism: Streptomyces sp. NPDC042638 (assembly GCF_040647235.1). Taxonomy (NCBI): domain Bacteria; kingdom Bacillati; phylum Actinomycetota; class Actinomycetes; order Kitasatosporales; family Streptomycetaceae; genus Streptomyces; species Streptomyces sp. NPDC042638. Next base: position 282,869 of record NZ_JBEZBT010000003.1, on the reverse strand, counting down.
CTGCGTGGACGGGATCGAAGTGCCATGCGACGAGGATGGGTTATTCCGTCACACCGGGATGATCTTGGTCAATTTCCGTGGATCACCGCCCGGTTGTGGAAAACTCCGCCACCCGCACGGGTGAAGCCGGCCGGCCGCCGGTCGCCAACCGGCGGGCCGGGGCAGTGAGTCGTGCGTCAGCGAAGCGAGACGACCGCGCCGAGCAGCCCGGGCCCGGTGTGGGCGCCGATCACCGCTCCGACCTCGCTGACATGCAGGTCGGCCAGGCCCGGGACGCGTGCCCGCAGCCGGTCGGCGAGTGCGGCGGCACGCTCGGGGGCGGCCAGGTGGTGGATGGCGATGTCGACCTCCGCGTCGCCCGCACGCTCGGCGGCGATCTCCTCCAGGCGCGCGATCGCCCGGGACGCCGTGCGGACCTTTTCGAGCGGCTCGATACGGCCGCCGTCCAGCTGGAGCAGGGGTTTCACGGCGAGCGCGGACCCCAGCAGGGCCTGCGCGGCACCGATACGGCCGCCACGGCGCAGATAGTCGAGAGTGTCGACGTAGAAGTAGGCGGATGTGCCCGCGGCCCGCTTCTCGGCGGCCGTGACGGCTTCGTCGATCGTGCCGCCCGCCTCCGCGGCCTCGGCGGCGGCGAGCGCGCAGAAGCCGAGTGCCATCGCGACCATGCCGGTGTCCACGACCCGCACGGGCACCGGTGCCTCGCGCGCCGCGAGGACGGCCGCGTCGTAGGTGCCGGACAGTTCGGCGGACAGGTGGAGGGAGACGATGCCGGTCGCGCCGGCGTCGGCGACCCTGCGGTAGGTCTCGGCGAACACCTGGGGGCTGGGCCGGGATGTGGTGACCGAGCGCCGCTTCTGCAGCGCCTGGGCCAGGGAGCGGGTGGAGATCTCGGTGCCCTCTTCGAGGGCCCGGTCGCCGAGGACCACGGTCAGCGGGACCGCGGTGATGCCATGACGCTCCATCGTCCGGTGCGGCAGGTAGGCCGTTGAATCGGTGACGATCGCGACATGGCGGGACATGAGCTGGAGGTTACCTGGCGTAGCGCTCGTGCGGCAGCCCGGCCCCTGTCGTGCGGGCACCGAGCGGCCCGCTCATGTGGTGCTCTCGGGGCGGGGCTTCTTCTGCCAAGGGTAGGCGGGGCGCCATGGCGGCGGGGCGATCGCTTCGGGAGCGGGATCCCCGGCGGCGCGGGCCCCGGCTGTCCTCGGCCGGGGCTGCTCCGTGACAGTGCCGTCGGCGGGGGCGCCGTCGGCCGGAGCGGGTGCGTCGGGCCACTGCGGGGGTGCCTGGCCGGCCTCGCTCCGCGTCCAGTGGCGCAGGGCACCCGCTTCGATGTCGATCTGGGCGCTGAGGCTGTCCAGATCGTCGTCGGAGAAGCGACGGGCCCGGTCGCGGATCGCCCAGCGCAGGGAGTCGGCGGAGTTGGTGATGCGCTCGGTGCGGCCGCGCAGTTCGGGCAGCTGGTCGGCGAGCCTGGCCCGGTCCGGCTCGGACTCCATGCGCTTGAGGTCCTCGTCCAACTCGTGTCCGTGCACGCTGAGCCGCTCGAAGAGGCCGAGGGACTCCTTCAGCGACTCGTCCTCCCGCACGCCCGCGCGCAGTGCGTCCTGCGTGGCGCGCATGGAGGTGCGCAGCGCGAGCCGCAGCTGGGCGATCTCGCCGGCCGGCCCGAACTGGGCGAAGGACTTGGCGCGCAGGGTGTGGTCCTCGACCGTGCGGCGGGCCTGCGCGACGGTCCGGTCCACGCCGCGCTTGGCGGCGCCGACCGCCTTGACGGTGGCGTAGGCGCCCAGGCCGATGAAGACAAGGAAGAGCAGGGCGAACACGGTCAGTACTACCTCCATGACGCTCCTCCTCCGCCGTTAGGCACGAGCGGCCGCACGGCACTAGCGGCCGCACGGCACGATCCGCTGTGCTCTCCACGGTAAACGCAGCGGGCAGGCCCGGAGTTCCGTAAGGACCCCGAACCTGCCCGTAGGGGACTACCCCGACGCCGGTGGCACCCGACGTCCGTTGATCACGCCGGAACGATGTTCACCAGCTTCGGCGCCCGCACGATCACCTTGCGGATGCCGGCGCCGTCCAGTGCCGCCACGACCTTCTCGTCGGCCAGCGCCACCTTCTCCAGCTCCTCCTCGGAGATGGCGGGCGGCACCTCCAGGCGGGCCTTGACCTTGCCCTTGATCTGCACGACGCAGGTCACGGTCTCGTCGACGACATAGGCCGGGTCCGCGACCGGGAAGTCCCGGTGGACGACCGAGTCGGTGTGGCCCAGCCTGCGCCACAGCTCCTCGGCGATGTGCGGGGCCAGCGGGGCGACCATCAGCACCAGCGGCTCGGCCACGGACCGCGACAGCGCGCCGCCCGTCTTGGTCAGGTGGTTGTTCAGCTCGGTGATCTTGGCGATGGCGGTGTTGAAGCGCAGTCCCTCCAGGTCCTGGCGCACGCCGTCGATGGCCTTGTGCAGGGCGCGCAGGGTCTCCTCGTCGGGCTCGGCGTCGGTGACGGTGACCTCACCGGTGTTCTCGTCGACGATGTTGCGCCACAGCCGCTGCAGCAGCCGGAATTGGCCGACCACCGCGCGCGTGTCCCACGGCCGGGAGACGTCCAGCGGACCCATCGCCATCTCGTACAGGCGCAGCGTGTCGGCGCCGTACTCGGCGGCGATCTCGTCCGGAGTCACCGCGTTCTTCAGGGACTTGCCCATCTTGCCCAGCAGGCGGCTGACCTGCACGCCCTGGTGGTAGTAGGCGCCGTCGCGCTCCTCGACCTCGGCGGCCGGCACCGCGATGCCCCGGCTGTCACGGTAGACGTAGGCCTGGATCATGCCCTGGTTGAACAGCTTGTGGAACGGCTCGACCGACGAGACGTGGCCCAGGTCGTACAGGACCTTGGACCAGAAGCGCGCGTACAGCAGGTGCAGCACGGCGTGCTCGGCGCCGCCCACGTACAGGTCGACACCGCCGTGCGGCTGGCCCTCGCGCGGGCCCATCCAGTACTGCTCGATCTCCGGGTCGACCAGCTGCCGGTCGTTGTGCGGGTCCAGGTAGCGGAACTCGTACCAGCAGGAACCGGCCCAGTTGGGCATGGTGTTGGTCTCGCGGCGGTACTTCTTGGGGCCGTCGCCCAGGTCCAGGGTGACGTCGACCCATTCCTCGTTGCGCGACAGCGGCGTCTCGGGCTGGGTGTCGGCGTCGTCCGGGTCGAAGGTGCGCGGGCTGTAGTCCTCGACCTCGGGCAGCTCCAGCGGCAGCATCGACTCGGGCAGCGCGTGGGCGATGCCGTCCTCGTCGTAGACGATCGGGAAGGGCTCGCCCCAGTAGCGCTGGCGACTGAAGAGCCAGTCGCGCAGCCGGAAGTTGACCGTGCCCTCACCGATGCCCTTGTCCGCCAGCCACTCGGTGATGCGCGCCTTGGCCTCGGCCACGCCCAGACCGTTCAGCCGCACGTCGTCGCTGTCGGAGTTGACGATCTTCGCGTCGTAGGAGACGAAGGCGTCGTCCCAGGTGGACGGGTCGGTGCCGCGGCCGTCGGTCGGCTCGACCACGCAGCGGATCGGCAGCTCGAAGGCGCGCGCGAAGGCGAAGTCCCGGGTGTCGTGACCCGGCACGGCCATGATCGCGCCGGTGCCGTAGCCCATCAGGACGTAGTCGGCGATGAAGACGGGGACCGGCTCGCCGTTGACCGGGTTGGTCGCGAACACGCCGGTGAAGACGCCGGTCTTGTCCTTGGCCTCGGCCTGCCGCTCGACGTCGGACTTGGCGGCGGCCTGCGCGCGGTAGGCGGCGACGGCCTCGGCCGGGGTGGCGTGGCCGCCGGTCCACACCTGGTGCGTGCCCTCGGGCCACGCCTCGGGGGTGAACTTCTCGACCAGCGGGTGCTCGGGCGCCAGCACCATGTAGGTGGCGCCGAACAGGGTGTCCGGGCGGGTGGTGAAGACCGTGATGCGCTCGCCGTCGACGGGGAAGTCGACGCGGGCGCCCTCGCTGCGGCCGATCCAGTTGCGCTGCTGCAGCTTGATGGCCTCGGGCCAGTCCAGCTCCTCCAGGTCCTCCAGCAGCCGGTCGGCGTAGGCGGTGATGCGCATGTTCCACTGGCGCAGCTTGGCCTTGAACACCGGGTAGTTGCCGCGCTCGGAACGGCCGTCGGCGGTGACCTCCTCGTTGGCCAGCACGGTGCCCAGGCCGGGGCACCAGTTGACCGGCGCGTCGGAGGCGTAGGCCAGGCGGTACTCGCCCAGGATGTCGGCGCGCTCGCGGGCGCTCAGCTCGCTCCACGCGCGCGTGGTGCCCGGAATCGCGCGTTCACCGGACTCGAACCGGGCGATCAGCTCGGAGATCGGGCGGGCCTTGCGGGCGTCCTCGTCGTACCAGGAGTTGAAGATCTGAACGAAGATCCACTGGGTCCACTTGTAGTACTCCGGGTCGATCGTGGCGAACGACCGGCGCTTGTCGTGGCCCAGGCCCAGTCGGCGCAGCTGGGACTTCATGTTCTCGATGTTGGCCTCGGTGGACACGCGCGGGTGCGTGCCGGTCTGCACCGCGTACTGCTCGGCGGGCAGGCCGAAGGCGTCGAAGCCCAGGGTGTGCAGGACGTTGTGGCCGGTCATGCGCTGGAACCGGGCGTAGACGTCGGTGGCGATGTAGCCCAGCGGGTGGCCGACGTGCAGGCCCGCGCCGGAGGGGTACGGGAACATGTCCATGATGAACTTCTTCGGCCTGGCGACCAGCTCCGGGTCGCCCGCCAGGTCGCCCTTGGGGTTCGGCGCCGCGTAGGTGCCGTCGGCGTCCCAGAAGTCCTGCCAGCGTGCCTCGATGTCGGCCGCCATGGCGGCCGTGTAGCGGTGCGGGGCGGCCTCCGCCGACGTAGCAGCGGCGGCAGCGGGGTTCGTCTCGCTCATGATCCTCAAAGCTCCATCGATCGTCTCTGCCTGCGGAAATGAAAAAGCCCCTCACGCAGGAGGGGACGCCGCGCCGATGCCGACCTCACGGCTTGACCGGGGTCGGTACTGATCAGCGCGGCCCGCTAAGCAGAAGGCGTACGGCACGCATAGCGCCAAGGGTACCGCAGCCCTTGAGCAAGCAGCGACGCGCTTCCGTATCCCTGATGGACATGTCACGAAGCCCGCCCGGAGCTGAACGAAGGTCAGTGATTACTTCGCGTAACGTCCCCTAAGGGACCATCGGCAATCAGATTGTGCGTTGATAACAACGCAATAACGCAAACTCTCGTACTGATCGGTATGACGCCACTTAGAGTGCGGCAGCGGGACCGCTTTCCCGGAACTGCTCGGAGTGCCCCCATGAACCCTCGTCGTAGTACCAGCTCGCTCCCCAAACCGGGCCGCTCGGCCTATGGGGTGGCGTCCGCTGTCGTTCTGCTGCTCATACCCGTGGCCGTGCTGGTCGGAGGCAGCCAGTTCCGCGAGTTCCTGAACTTCGGCGCGGGCGTGCTGTCCCTCGTCTCGCTGAGCTGCTCGGTGATCTGGGGCCTGTTCGCCCAGGACCGGATCTTCCTCAACACCCGCCAGCGGATCGTCGGCCAGGCGGTGCACCGGACGACCGCGGTCGCCTCGATCGCGTTCCTGCTGCTGCACATCACCGCGAAGATCGCGCTCGGCCACACCCAGCTGATCGCCGCGATCATCCCGTTCTCGCTCGGCGTCACCGGCATCGCCGGACTGATCGGACTGGGCTCGCTCGCGGGCCTGCTGATGGTCTTCGTGGGCGTCACCGGCGCCCTGCGCAGCAACTTCGCCACCCCGGCCCCGGTCGCCGCCCGCTGGCGGGCCATGCACATGCTGGCCTACCCGGCCTGGTGCGCGGCGCTGGTCCACGGCCTCTACGCGGGTCGCTCGGCCAAGCCGATCTTCGTGATCCTGTACAGCCTGTCCCTGCTCGGCGTGATGGGTGCCCTCGCGCTGCGCGCCGCGCCGCGCCCCGTCAAGCGCAAGGTCGCCGACCGGCTGGTGGCCCTGTTCGGCAGCTCGGAGCGGGTCGGCCTGGACGAGCTGGACGCGAGCCGCTCCCGGATGGCCGAGGCGGCGCCGGCCGCGTTCGGCAGCCGGCGGGAGCCGGGGCCGCCGCCCGCCGGCACGGCCGCCTCGCCGCTCTACCAGACCCCGGCCGCCCCGGCCGCCGGGCCCGCTTCCGGCTTCGCGGCGGCCTACCGCACGGTGTCCACACCGGGCGGGGCGCCGCCCTTCGCGGCAGGCCGGGCCGCCCGCACGGACCTGCCGACGGACCTCCGGCCCACACAGGCCGTCCCGCGCGTGGACGGCCCCTCCAGCACCTCGGGCAGCTGGCCGGTCCCGTCCCCGCCGCCGGTCGGCGAGGCGCCGCCCTCCGCGTACGACCCGCTCCAGGACACCGGATACACCATCCCCGTATACGGCAATCCGGGCACCGCCGGATACGGCGGAGGTGACATGTACGACACCCGTGAGACAAACGGCCTCCATGGCACGTACAACCCCGGTGACACGTTCAGCAGCGGTCCCGCCACCGAAACGCTGCCCGGTTCCTCCTACGAGACGCCGGGTTCGGGCGAACCCTGGAACACGCCTTCCGGAGGCTTTTAAGTGAACGAGGCCCTGCCCGACGTCCCCGAAGTCCGCGTGGTCGGACTTCCCCAGCTCACGTCGGGCTTCGACCTTGTGGAGCGGCTCGACCTGCCCATGCATCTCAAGGTGCACGGGCCGCTCGACCCGCTGGGCGGCGAACAGCTCGCCCAGCTCGCCGAACGCATCAGCCTCAAGGGCCGCGGCGGTGCCGGCTTCCCCTTCCACAAGAAGCTGCGCTCGGTCGCCGAGTCGGCGATCAAACGGGGGGTGCGGCCGGTCGTCGTGGTCAACGGCAGCGAGGACGAACCGGCCTGCCGCAAGGACACGGTGCTGATCAACCGTGCGCCGCACCTCATCCTGGACGGCGCCCTGCTGTGCGCCGAGGCGCTCGGCGCGCGCACCCTCGTCATCGGCGTCACCCGCGAGTCCACGCAACGCTCGATGGAGGCCGCGCTCGCCGAACGCGGCCTGAGCAACAGCCGCAGATCGGCACTGCGCGCGTGGGTGCAGCGCAATCCGGTCCGCATGGTCACCGGCGCCGCCGCCTCGCTGATCCGCTCGATCGACGGCGGTCCGGCGATCCCGCCCGGCCGCAAGATCAGCGCCTCACAGACCGGTGTCGGCGGCGCGCCCACGCTGCTGTCGAACGCGGAGACCTTCGCCCAGCTGGCCATCGCCGCCCGCATCGGCCCCGAGCGCTACGGCAACACGGGCCTGTACGACGAACCGGGCACCGTGATGCTGACCGTGTCCGGCGCCGTCGCCCGCCCGATGGTGATCGAGGCGCCCACGGGCGTGCCGCTGCGCTACGTGCTGCAGCTCGCGGGCGCCCCGCCGGTGCCGCAGGGTGTGCTGACCGGCGGCTACCACGGCAAGTGGATCGACGCGGCGACCGTCGACGAGGCGGTCGTCTCCCGCAACTCGCTGGACGCGGTGGGCGGTTCGCTGGGCGCGGGAGCGATCCTGCCGATCAGCCAGGAGACGTGCCCGCTGGGCGAGTCGCTGCGGGTGGCGCAGTGGCTGGCCGAGGAGAGCGCCGGCCAGTGCGGGCCCTGCTACCTCGGACTGCCCGCCGCCGCGCGCGGCCTGGAGGACATCCTCAACGGCGGCGGACCGGCCGCCCTGGAGGCGGTGAAGCAGGTCGCGAAGAACGTCAAGCGGCGCGGGGCGTGTTCACACCCGGACGGCTCGGCGATGTTCCTGGAGTCGACCATCAAGGCGTTCACCGACGACCTGGCCGCCCACGTCCTCGGAAACGGCTGCGGACGGCCCGTGCAGGGCGTCCTGCCGCTCTTCGAGGGGGGCAGGGCCCCCACGGGCGTCCCGGGCGGCGCGGAGCCCGAGGAGACCGGCGGCAGCCGCCAGAGGATCTACGTCGACTGGACCCTCTGCCGGGGCCACGGGCTGTGCGCGGACATCCTCCCGGAGGTGTTCGAGCTCGGCGCCGACGGTTTCCCGACCGTCGCCCAGGCGCAGGTGCCGCGCTACGCGGAGGCGAAGGCACTGCGCGCGGTGCGCCGCTGCCCCGCGCTCGCCCTGCGCGTCGAGGAGGACACGCGCGGCCAGGCGCCGTCGCGCAATCTGCCGGTCCTCTCCCAGGGGCGCGGCCGGCGCGCGCTCGGCCGCTGAGCCGCACGGAAGGGGCGGATCACCCGAACCGGGTGATCCGCCCCTTCCGTTCCGCCCCGTCGTCTTTCACAACACGCCGAAGGCGGACCACCCGTCCGGTGATCCGCCTTCGATTTCTGTGGAGCTAAGGAGAATTGAACTCCTGACCTCCTGCATGCCATGCAGGCGCTCTACCAACTGAGCTATAGCCCCTTGTTCTGTTGTTTCGCCCGGTTCCCCCGGCGACGACGTAAACATTACAGGCCCGGGGGCACAGCACCAAATCGGTTTCGGCTTCGCGCCGATAAGGCCGCTAATGTCGGCTTCATGACCATGATCGCGCCGTCCGCAGCACACCGCCGGGCCACGGTCGCCCTGGGGGTGTGCCTGGTGTCGTTCACGGCGTTCTGGGCAGCTCAGCGCGGAGCGCAGGTGTCGATGATCGACCTGATGGTCTACCGGGCCGAGGGCGCCGCGGTGCGCGCCGGCGACGACCTGTACGCCCTGCGCGCGACGGCGGCGCACCTGCCCACCACCTACCCGCCGTTCGCGGCCCTGCTGTTCACCCCGCTGCCCCTGCTGGACCCCGCGCATCTGCGCACGCTGGCGACGGCCGGCAACCTGGCGTTGCTGGTGATGTTCGTACGGCTGTCACTGAAACTCGTCGGCCACGCGCGCGTGGAGACCGCCTTCTGGGTCGCGGCGCCCGCCGTGTGGTGCGAACCGGTGTGGACGACCCTGCGCTACGGCCAGATCAACCTGCTGCTGGCCGTCCTGGTGCTGTGGGATCTGACCCGCCGCCCGGCCGGCGGGTCCGACCGCTGGACGGGAGTGGGCCTCGGACTGGCCACGGCGGTCAAGCTGACACCCGCGCTGTTCCTGGCCTTCCTGCTCGCCACGGGCGTCGTGGACCGCCTGAGGGGCGGCGGCGGGGCGCCGTGGCTGCGGCACGCGCGCGGCGCGGCCGTCGTGTTCGCCGCGGCGAGTGTCCTGGCGGCGGGCGTGCTGCCGTACGACTCCTGGCGCTTCTGGACGGACATGGTGTTCCGCGCGAGCCGGGTCGGGCAGACGGAGGACACCGCCAACCAGGCTCTGCGTGGCGTTCTGGCCCGCCTTCTGCACACCCCCGACCCGGGAGCCGCCTGGGCGGTCTGCGCCGCCGTGACGGCCGTCCTGGGGCTCGCGGTGGCCGTGCGGGCGGAGTTGCTGGGGCGGCGGCCCTGGGCGGTGTGCGCCTGCGCGGTCACCGCCCTGCTGATCAGCCCCGTGTCGTGGACCCACCACTGGGTGTGGTGCGTGCCGCTGGTGCTGCTGCTGTGGACGCGCGGGCGCCGGACGGCCGCTGCGGGCGCCCTGCTGGTCTTCTGCTCGTACGCCCCCTGGTGGGTGCCGCACGGAACCGGCCGGCCCGAACTGCACCTGAGCGCCGTGGAGTTGATCCCTTCGGCGGTCTATGCAGGGGTCGGTGCGCTGTTCCTCGCACTGGCCGGGACATCGTTGCCGGGGGCCGGGCCCGACGGGGTCCGCGTCAAGCCGTGACGAACTGGTAGAACCGCTTGAGCGTGCAGTGTTCCTCGAGGAGCCGGCCGTAGATCGGCTCGCCCTCCAGTTCCCGGTACGTCTCGATGGGGTCGCCTTTTATGATCAGCGCCCGTGCGCATTCCTCGCACCAGTACTGGTAATCGGGGTTGATCGGCTCCATGTCGCGGACGATGGGCGTTCCGCTCCCGCACCAGTCGCACTTCCGCCTGTGTGCACCCATTGATCAGCTCCAGCTGTGGCCGCAGGCCGTGCACACGTAGGAGATTCCGCCATTGTCGCCGAGAACTTGCGCCACATGCGCGGAACCGCAGGAAGGGCAGCTCAGCCGGGTGGTCGTGTCCCGTATCAACGCCGCACCGAGGAGGTGGCCGACCTCCTCGAGGATGCTCGCAGGCATCGCTACTCCCTCCCGTCGGGCCGCGCCCCCTTCCGGCCGTTTGATTCTGCCACGACCGGACCAATACGGTCAGCGACGCCTCAGTACCAGTCCGGACACGGCTCCCACCGCAGCCGTTCCGGTCGGCACCCGGCCGCACCGCACACCCGGAGCGCCTCCGCCGACGTATACGGCCGCGGAGCCCGGAACGACTCAAGCAGGTCCGGGAGCAGTGTGCCGAGGAGGCCATGGAACTCATCGACCGCTGAACGCAGAAGATCCCGCCCCTGAAGGGACGGGATCCTCATCACCGATCTTTGACCACTCGACAGAGGGTCGATCAGTGGAGCTAAGGAGAATTGAACTCCTGACCTCCTGCATGCCATGCAGGCGCTCTACCAACTGAGCTATAGCCCCGGGCGCCACGCGGCGGGCCGCGTGTCTTGTCTCACCCCGCTCGGCGGGGCGAACAAGAAGAACTTTAGCCTGTGACCTGCCGGAAAGTGAAATCCGGGCCGCGCGGCCACGAAGGCGGTCAGTCGTCGTCGCCGAGAACGGGCTCCGGGAGGGTGCCCGCGTTGTGCTCCAGCAGGCGCCAGCCGCGGGCGCCCTCACCGAGCACGGACCAGCAGCAGTTGGAGAGGCCGCCGAGGCTCTCCCAGTGCCGGGCGTCCAGACCGAGGAGCCGGCCGATCGTGGTGCGGATGGTGCCGCCGTGGCTGACGACGACGAGGGTGCCGTCCTCGGGCAGCTTCTCGGCGTGCCGCAGCACGACGGGGGCGGCGCGGTCGGCCACCTCCGTCTCCAGTTCACCACCGCCGCGGCGGACCGCTTCACCGCGCTTCCAGGCGGTGTACTCCTCGCCGTGACGGGCGATGATCTCCTCGTGCGTCAGCCCCTGCCAGACGCCCGCGTAGGTCTCGCGCAGGGCTTCGTCGTGGGTGACGTCGAGGCCGGTGAGCGCGGCCAGCTCGGCGGCCGTGTGCGCGGCCCGCCGCAGGTCCGAGGAGATGATCGCGTCCGGCCGCAGCGAGGCGAGCAGCCGGGCGGCGCGGCGGGCCTGAGCGATGCCCGTCTCGGTCAGCTCGACGTCCGTGGTGCCCTGGAAGCGGCGCTCCACGTTCCACAAGGTCTGGCCGTGCCGCCACAGGATGATGCGGCGGCCCCGGCTCCGGTGGTCGGTCACCTCGCCGGTGGCGCTCATCACCACGCCCCGCCCGGCTCCTGGTCGGCCTCGGCGGCCTTCAGCTTGGCGTGCTCCTCGGACTTGCCCCGGGTGGCCTTGGCGTCGGCGGGCAGCTCCAGCTCGGGGCAGTCCTTCCACAGCCGCTCCAGGGCGTAGAAGACGCGCTCCTCGCTGTGCTGGACGTGGACGACGATGTCGACGTAGTCGAGCAGCACCCAGCGGGCCTCGCGGTCGCCCTCGCGGCGGACCGGCTTGGCGCCGAGTTCCTTCTGCAGGCGCTCCTCGATCTCGTCGACGATGGCCTTGACCTGGCGGTCGTTCGGGGCGGACGCCAGGAGGAAGGCGTCCGTGATCGACAGTACGTCGCTCACGTCGTAGGCGATCACGTCGTGGGCGAGCTTGTCGGCCGCCGCCTGGGCGGCGGTGTTGATGAGCTCAAGGGAACGGTCGGTGGCGGTCACTACATGGCTTTCCGTCGGCGGACTTTTACCCTCAAGGGTCTCACGGACCGCCCGGGGCACCCCACGTGATTACGGCATCACGTGGGGTGGCCCGGCCGCACCCCCGCGGGAAGGCGGCCGGCGGTCAGGACGACGAGGGTGCGTAGTCGCTGCCGAGGACCACCGAGACCTCGGCGCCGGAGGAGACGCTGCCCTTGGTGACGGAGCCGGCGGGCAGGCCGAGGGTCTTGGCGACCTCGGCGGCGTCGGCCTGGTGGGCGGTGTCCGCGTAGAGCACCTTGGAGACGGCCTCGGTGCCGGCGGCGGTGCCGCCCTCCAGGAAGGTGAAGCCGCCGTTGAGGAGCACGACGCGGGCCTTCTCCGTGTCGTCCTTCACACCGGTGGCGTTCTGGACGGAGACCCGGACCGCGGAGCCCGCGCCGGGGCTCTTGGCGGTGCCGCCGAGGATGTCCTTCACCACGCTGTCGCTGGTCCGCGCGCTCAGCGTGCCGTCGGGCTGCACGGGCAGCAGGGCGGTCCGGTAGGCGCCGCTCTTGGCCAGTTCGGCGAGCTTGGCGAGGAAGGCGCCGAGGTCCTTGTCGGTGAGCGGCGGGTCCAGGATCTGCGCGAGCGTCTGCACGGTGGTGGTGGCGGACGACGGTTCGGACGACACCTTGCGCAGGACGCCCTGCATGACCTGGCCGAACCGCTGCAGCTGGGCGTTCGGGGACTCGCCGGTAGCGCGGTAGGTGGCGTAGGCGACGGCCATCTTGCCGCTGAGGGTCTGCCCCTGGCCCTTGTGGACGAGCGGCGCGGTGCCCTTCTTCTTGGCGTCCGGGTCGGGCACGTCGGTGTCGGTGTCGATCTCGATGTTGCCGACGAGGTCGACCAGGTTCTGCAGGTAGGGGGTGTCCAGCCGCCAGGTGCCCTGGATGCTGGTGCCGAGAACGGTGTCGAGCTGGTCGCGGGTGCCGGAGGTGCCGTCGGCGTCCACGGACTTGGCGAGGGTCGTGGTGGAGCCGTCGTCCCCGGTCAGCGCGAGCGAGTTGGGGAGCAGGACCGTGGTGCCCTGCTTGGTGGTGGTGTTGTCGACCAGCAGCGCCGTGGAGGTGCCGCCCCGTGCGGTGTTGTGCAGGTGGACGACGAGCACGTCGCGCTTCTGGGCGGCCGCAGGCGTGGTGGTGCCGTTCTTGCCGCCGGAGGAGGACAGGCCGGGCAGTTTCCCGGCGAACCAGAGGTAGCCGGCACCGCCGGCCACGACGACAGCGAGGACGACGAGAAGGGCGACGAGCCGGCTGCGGGCGCGGCGGCGGGCCTCCTCCCGGCGCTCGGTGCGGTTCTCGGTGAACTTCAGCCAGTCGATGACGTCCTCGGAGTCACCGTCCGGCTCCTCGACGAAGGCGAACTGCTCGGTGCGGTAGTCCGGTTCGTCCGGCGCGGTGCGGTACTCCGGTTCGTCCGGCGCGGGCTCGGCCTCCTGCGGGGCCCGCGTGTCCTCGGCGGGGCCGGCCTGCTGCGGGATGTAGGCGGCCTGCTCGGCGACCCGGGGCTGCTGACCGCTGCTCGCCGTCTGCCCGTAGGGGTCGTAGGCCGTGGCGTCCTGGGTGCCGGTGGCGTACGGGTCGTACGGGGTCCGGGAGCCGTAGGGGTCGTGGGCGGCCGGCTGCCGGCCGGAGTCGTAGGAGGGCGCCGGCTGCTGCCGGCCGGTGGCGTACGGGTCGTAGCCGTAGCCCTGCTGCTGGGCGTACGGGTCGTAGGCCTGCTGCTGGAACTGCGGATCCTGCTGTGCCTGGGCGGCCTGTTGTGCCGGGGCCTGCCGGTACACGGGCCGGCCGTACTCGTCGTACCCGACGAGTTCGTACGGGCCGTCTCCGTACCCCGCGTCGTATCGGTCGTTCACCGGTGCCCCTCTCGGCTCACTCGCCGCGGTACAGCTCGCGCTTGTCGATGTAGCGCACGACTCCGTCCGGCACCATGTACCAGATGGGGTCTCCCTTGGCGACTCTCGCACGGCAGTCCGTGGAGGAGATGGCGAGCGCCGGCACCTCCACGAGCGAGACGCCGCCTTCCGGCAGGCCCGGGTCGGTGAGCTGGTGGCCGGGGCGGGTGACGCCGATGAAGTGCGCGAGGGAGAAGAGTTCCACCGAGTCGCGCCAGGTCAGCAGCTGGGCGAGGGCGTCGGCGCCGGTGATGAAGAAGAGGTCGGTGTCGGGGTTGAGGGCCCGCAGGTCGCGCAGGGTGTCGACGGTGTACGTGGGGCCGCCGCGGTCGATGTCGATGCGGCTGACGGAGAACTGCGGGTTCTCGGCGGTCGCGATGACCGTCATCAGATAGCGGTCCTCGGCCGGGGAGACCTTGCGGTGGGACTTCTGCCACGGCTGGCCGGTGGGGACGAACACCACCTCGTCCAGCTGGAACTGCGCGGCGACCTCACTGGCCGCCACCAGGTGGCCGTGGTGGATCGGGTCGAAGGTTCCGCCCATGACGCCCAGGCGCCGCTTGCCCGTGTGGGCGGGGCCGTCGCCCGGACCGTACTGCGGGTGCTTCACCGTGTCGTCGGCCGTCTCGTACGCCGGACCGGTAGGCATGTCCTGCTCTCCCATGCGTGCAGACCCTACCGGCCCGGTCTCGTGCCTCCGGCCGGGGACGGGGTCCCCGCTCAGCGGTCGCGGTTGAAGCGGGTGGTGATCCACAGCAGCAGGAGCAGGATGACCAGCGCGCCGCCGCCGGTGATGGCCGGGTTCAGGCTGTTGTGGTTCCCGCCGTGCGATTCGCCCTCGGCGGCAAGGGTGACCAACTGGGCTGCGGCGTCGTGGAAGCTCATCTTCGGCAGGACCTCACGCGTGTGGGCGGAACAAAGCTGTCGGCCCATCGTAAGCGGGCGGGCCGGTGGCGATCACGCCGACTCCGCCGTTGGGGCCCGGGGCCGCCGGCGGGCTGCCCGCGGCGGGAGTCGCCCGCCGCCGGGCGGCGGGGAACTTCCGCCGCTCGTCAGTCGTCCTTCCGCTTGTAGCCGCGCAGCAGGAACCAGGCGGTCAGTGCACAGCCGAAGATCATCACGATCAGGACGACACGCAGCAGGTTGCCCGTGCCGTGCTGCTGGACGGCGCTCGTGGCGGCCTGGGTCAGCCAGGCGGCTGCGGGGTGGTGCTCCATGGCGTGGACTCCTTCGGGTGTACTGCCTGCCACGGTATCTCCGCCTAGGCTGGGCCCCGCCTCGGGGGCACAGTGGGCACTCAGACGCACATGGGGGAAGACATGTCCGACGACGGCCACCAGCAGACCGGGCACGAGCGCGTGCCGAGCAGGCAGCGCAGGCGCTTCCCGGGGATCTCCTCGCGGGCGTACGAGCATCCGGCGGACCGCTCGGCCCTGGTCGCGCTGCGCAAGCTGAGCGGGTTCGACACCGTCTTCAAGGCGCTCAGCGGGCTGCTGCCGGAGCGGAGCCTCAGGCTGCTGTTCCTGTCCGACTCGGTGCGGGTCTCCGAGCGGCAGTTCTCGCACCTGCACGACATGCTGCTGGACGCCTGTTACATCCTGGACCTGGAGAAGGTCCCGCCGATGTACGTGACGCAGGACCCGCAGCCGAACGCGATGTGCATCGGCCTGGACGAGCCGATCATCGTGGTCAGCACGGGGCTGGTGGAGCTGCTCGACGAGGAGGAGATGCGGGCGGTCGTCGGGCACGAGGTGGGGCACGCGCTGTCCGGTCACTCGGTGTACCGCACGATCCTGCTGTTCCTGACGAGTCTGGCGCTGAAGGTCGCCTGGATCCCGCTGGGCAATCTCGCGATCATGGCGATCATCACGGCGCTGCGGGAGTGGTTCCGCAAGTCGGAGCTGTCCGCCGACCGGGCCGGCCTGCTGGTGGGCCAGGACGTCCGGGCCTCGATGCGGGGCCTGATGAAGATCGCGGGCGGTAACCATCTGCACGAGATGAACGTGGACGCGTTCCTGGAGCAGGCCGAGGAGTACGACTCCGGCGGCGATCTGCGGGACTCCGTGCTGAAGATCCTGAACGTGCTGCCGCGCTCGCACCCGTTCACCACGGTGCGGGCGGCCGAGCTGAAGAAGTGGGCCGAGTCCCGGGACTACCAGCGGGTCATGGACGGCCACTACCCGCGGCGCGACGAGGACAAGGACACCTCCGTCAGCGATTCCTTCCGCGAGTCGGCGTCCAGTTACGCGAGCGATGTGAAGGGCTCCAAGGACCCGCTGATGAAGCTGGTCACGGACCTCGCGGGCGGCGCGGGCGACCTGGGCGGCCGGGTCCGGCGGGGCTTCGACGGCTTCCGGAGCCCTCCGCCGGCCAAGGGGGACGCCGCTCCCGGCGGGGACGAGGCGGACACCGCTCCCGGCGGAGACGAGGGATAGGAGCCGGGCTCGCCACCGCTGGGCCGCTGGTCCGACGCCGAGGGGCAACAGGTTCGACGCCGCCTGGCCGCTGGTCCGACACCGAGGGGACTCACCCGAGGCCGGTGGCGCCCCCGGTTTCGGCGCGGGCGGGCTCGCTCACGGACGGGCAGTGCTTCTCCCCCGGCGCGGTCTGCCGTCGCCACCGCTGGCCCTCCCCGCCGCTGGCCCTACCCCGCCGCTGGCCACCGCCGCAGCTCGCCGTCGCCGCCGCTCAGCCCCAGCGCGCCTCCCCCGGCCCCCTGGCGCCAGACGCCGGCCCCACCCCACGGTCGGCCCCGGCGCCGCCGGCCGTAGCCACCGCTCAGTCCCGGCGCGCTTCCCCCGGCGCACTGTCCCCGGACGCCGACCCCGCCCCGGGGCCGATCCCCGGGCACGGTTTCACCCCCACGACCAGCCCCTCGGCGCCGTTCCCGCACACATCACGCCCCCGGGCACGATTTCGCCCACGCCCACGCCCACACCCGGGCCGTCGGGGCCGTCCCCACACGCAGGCCCCCCGTGCACGCCTCCGTGCACCCTCCCGTGCACGGCCCCCGCTCGCCTCTCGCCGCCGCGTGCTGACCGCTCCGGTGTGGCGGGCACCGGTCGCGTGCCGGCGCCGCTCAGACGCTCGGCTGCGCCTTGGTGGACAGGGTGCCGCACAGTGCCGTGGCGCTGTCCGGGTCGTAGGGGTCGGTGCCCGCGGGGCCGCCCGACTTGGCGGTCTGGCCGGACAGGAGGGGGCGGAGGTAGGCCGAGGAGTCCTCGGCGCAGGCGAGGGGGCCCGCCTGGACGTACGACGTGACCAGCTGGAGCTGGTGGGTGCGCAGGTCGTCGTTGTCGAGGCGGAAGGCCAGCTCGCGGCGGACCGTGAACAGGGAGGCGGGGGCATCGGCGGCGGCACCGGCGGGGCGCAGGGCGTAGACGAAGGTGTGGTCGGCGGTGACCTCCAGCGTCGCCGGGTCGGTCTCGGCGGCCCGCAGGCTGCCCGAGACGCGGACGCCGTCGCCGGTGAGCCGGGCCCGGGCGGGGTCGATACGGACCACCCAGCCCGTGGGCGCGTGCCGGCCGTCCGCCGCCGGGTGGTCGAAGCTCCGGTCGAACTGGGCGAGCTGCTCGGAGTCGACCATGGCCCGGGCGGCGCTCGCCTCCCGGCCGCTGAGCACCTCGGGATAGAGCGAGGAGCGGACGAGATAGTCCTTGACGGTGGTGAGGGCGGTCACCACCTGGCTGTCGGAGAAGTGGGCGGTGCTGCGCGAGGCGGGCAGGGGTATGCCCTCGGCGCCGACCGCGAACGGGGCGGCGGGGCTGCGCGCGAAGAGACTCGCGGCGTCGGGGGCGCCGGGCACCTTGCCCTGCGGGGCCAGCGGGATGATCGTCATCCGCAGGGGCTCGACGGACCGGCGGCCCTGCGGGGAGCTGTAGGGGTGGCGGACGCCCATGTAGATCGCGGTGCCGAAGGCGATGGCGATCAGCACGACGAGGATCAGTACCTGCCGGGTGAGCCCACGGTGCAGGGGCGGGCGGCGGCGTACGGCGGGCGTGTGGTCGGCCATCCGCTCCTGCGCGGAGAATTCCTGGAGGCGGGCAGCGCGGACGAACGACTCGTCGAAGACGACGGATCGGTATTCGTCCTCAGCACCGCCGGGGCCGCCCTCGGGTGTCCCCTCCGGTGGGTCTCCAGGCCCGCCCATACCTTCAGAGTAGGTCTCGCGGGCCCCGGGTAAACGCCCCGCTGCACCACAAGTTCTGACAGGTTCTCACCAAGTGCGGGCAAGGTTCTCAGGGAGAGCGCGGGATGGCCGAGACGGCCGGCCGGGAGTGCTCGGCGGAGGCGGCGGGAGCGGACGCGCCGCTCTGTTCCAGGCCGGTCGAGGCGGGGGCGGGAACCCGGTCGCGGGTGCCCGAGGAACCTCCCCGGTAGACGGCGGCGAAGGCCAGGGCGACCATGCCGATGCCCATCACGACGGCGAGGAGCCAGGCCACGGGGCGGTGCCAGCGGACCTGCTTGCCATAGGAGCCGTAGGGGGCGTAGGAGCCGGAGGAGCCGTCGCCGAGGACGTAGGTGTCGTCCGGTCCGTCATCGTCATGATCTTGGCCGAATCCGGCGCCCTCGGGACCGTAGCCGTCGTCGTAGCGCTCGCCTCGGGCGTGGGCGCGGCGGGCCTCCGCCTCGGATGCCTCAGCTCTGGCCTGGGCGGCGGCCAGGAGGCGTTCGACGGCGGTCGGCTCGTGCACGGTGGCCGCCTGTATGAATGCCTCGTTGAAGACCACGGAGGCGAACTCTTCGTCCGACACCCCGCGGTCGTGGTCGTCGTCGGGCTCCCAGCCGTCAGGGAACGGCGTACCCCCCACGTCCTCCGGCACGGATCCAGAGTAGACCTGGGGGGTCAATTTGGGCAGCCGGTACGGAGATTCGTCTGCCTGGTGTGACGCCTTTCGGCCGTGCGCCCGCGCCGGTCGCACGGGCGGCCGGACAGGCGGCCGGACAGGCGGCCGGACGGGCGGGGCGGGCAGGGCCGGACGGGTGAATCTCAGCGGCGGACGTGCCCGTCACCGGTGACGATGTACTTCGTGCTGGTCAGCTCCGGCAGACCCATGGGGCCGCGGGCGTGCAGCTTCTGGGTGGAGATGCCGATCTCGGCGCCGAAGCCGAACTGGCCGCCGTCGGTGAAGCGGGTGGAGGCGTTCACGGCGACGGTCGTGGAGTCGACCAGCTGGGTGAAGCGGCGGGCGGCCTGCTGGGAGGTGGTGACGATGGCCTCCGTGTGGCCGGAGGTCCACAGCCGGATGTGCTCGACGGCCCGGTCGAGCGAGTCGACGACGGCGGCGGCGATGTCGTAGGAGAGGTACTCGGTCTCCCAGTCCTCGGCGGTCGCCTCGACCACGGTGGCCTTGGAGTCCTTGGCGTAGGCCATGACCCGCTCGTCGGCGTGGACGGTGACGCCGGCGTCGGCGAGGGCGTCCAGGGCGCGGGGCAGGAACTCGGCAGCGATGTCCTGGTGGACGAGGAGGGTCTCGGCGGCGTTGCAGACGCTGACCCGCTGGGCCTTGGAGTTGATCAGGATCTCGACGGCCGTGTCGATGTCGGCCTGGGCGTCGACGTAGACGTGGCAGTTGCCGGTGCCGGTCTCGATCACGGGGACCGTGGACTCGTTGACGACGGTCTGGATCAGGGAGGCGCCACCGCGCGGGATGAGGACGTCGACGAGCCCGCGGGCGCGCATCAGCTCGCGGACGGAGTCGCGGCTCTCACCGGGTACGAGCTGGACGGCGTCGGCGGGCAGCCCGGCGCCGCCGACGGCGTCCCGGATCACCCGGACGAGGGCGGTGTTGGACTCGTAGGCGGAGCCGGAGCCGCGCAGCAGGACGGCGTTGCCGGACTTCAGGCAGAGGGCGGCTGCGTCCACGGTGACGTTCGGGCGGGCCTCGTAGATGATGCCGACGACACCGAGCGGGACGCGGACCTGGCGCAGGTCGATGCCGTTGGGGAGGGTGGAGCCGCGGACGACCTCGCCGACCGGGTCGGGCAGCTTCGCGACGTCACGGACGTCGGCGGCGATGGCGCGGACCCGCTCGGGGGTGAGGGTGAGCCGGTCGACGATGGCCTCGCTGGTGCCGTTCTCCCGGGCCTTGGCCACGTCCTTGGCGTTGGCCCCGACGATCTCGGCGGTCCGGACTTCCAGGGCGTCGGCGATGGCGAGCAGCGCGTCGTCCTTCACGGCGCGCGGGAGCGGCGCGAGGTCGGCGGCGGCGGCCTTGGCCCGGTAGGCGGCCTGGGTGACCGGGGACATCGAGTCGTACGGCGAGAGCGTGGTCATGAGGGAAGGGTAGTGCGCGGGGCGCCGCGCTTCAGCGGTCGTCCCACACCCCGAGACACCCCAAAAGGGATGAACTGTCGGCCCCGCCCCGCCCGGCTCAGCCCGGC
>NZ_JBEZBT010000003.1:247912-262731 GCF_040647235.1 Streptomyces sp. NPDC042638 | reverse complement strand
GCCCGGCTCGACCCCGCCCCGCCCGGCCCGGCTCAGCTCGGCTTGGCCCGGCTCGACCCCGCCCCGCCCGGCCCGGCTCAGCTCGGCTTGGCCCGGCTCGGCTTGGCCCGGCTCAGCCTCGCCCGGCTCGGCCGGATCAGAAGGGGTGCACCCCGACCGGTGTCGCCGGCGCGGGGCCGTAGCCCTCGGCGATGCGCTGGTGGTAGGTCTCGCGGTCGATGACCTCCAGACCGACGATCTCCCAGGCGGGCAGGCCGGCGGTCTGCCGGTGCTCGCCCCACAGGCGCAGCGCCACGGCGGCGGCGTCGTGCAGGTCGCGGGCCTCTTCCCAGTACCGGATCTCCGCGTGGTCGGGCGCGTATCTGCTGGTCAGCAGGAAGGGGTGGTCGTGGGCGAGCTGTTCCAGGGCCCGCCGCAGCTCGGGCAGGGGGACCTTCTCCCCGGAGACGCTCAGGGTGACGTGCCACAGCCTGGGCAGGTCCTTGGGCTCCTCATAGGTGTCCCCGGCCGCGACGCTCGTCAGAGCACCGCGGGACGCCGTCCCAGGGCGCACTCGTCTCACGACGGCCTCCTTCACGCTTGGCTCGCAAGGTCCGCATCGCTCGCTCGGCCCCTTGACGGAACGTGTCCTTTCAACATGTCCCCGGGACAAAGTTGAGCAGGCCGCAGGGCTCCGCGTGGTGGTTTTACGGAACGTCCCCCACCGGGGGCGTTCCTTACGTCCGGTTTTACGAGCGGTTTTGCGAGAGCTACACGTGCAGGAGCACCAGGTCGTCCCTGTGTACGACCTCACGCTCGTAGCCGGGCCCCAGCTCGCGCGCCAGCTCGCGGGTCGAACGCCCGATCAGCCGGGGGATCTCCCTGGAGTCGAAGTTGACGAGCCCCCGGGCCACCGCACGGCCCTGCGCGTCACGCAGTTCGACGGGATCGCCGGCGCTGAACTCGCCTTCCACGGCGGCGATTCCGGCCGGCAGCAGTGAGGTGCGCCGCTGCACGACCGCGTCCACCGCGCCGTCGTCCAGAGTGAGGGCGCCCTGCGGGGTGGAGGCGTGCTGCAGCCAGAGGAGCCGGTCCGCGGAGCGCTTCCCGGTGGGGTGGAAGTAGGTGCCGGTGTCGCCGCCGGCCAGGGCCTCGGCCGCGTGTACGGCGCTGGTCAGCACCACGGGGATGCCGGCGGCGGCGGCGATGCGGGCGGCCTCCACCTTGGTGACCATGCCGCCGGTGCCGACACCGGCCTTGCCCGCACTGCCGATCTCGACGCCGGCGAGATCCTCCGGGCCCTTGACCTCCGCTATCCGGGAGGTGCCGGGCCTGCTGGGGTCACCGTCGTAGACGCCGTCGATGTCGGAGAGGAGGACCAGCAGGTCGGCGTGGACGAGATGGGCGACGAGGGCGGCGAGGCGGTCGTTGTCGCCGAAGCGGATCTCGTCGGTGGCGACGGTGTCGTTCTCGTTGACGATCGGGAAGGCACCCATCGCCAGCAGCTTGTCGAGGGTGCGGGAGGCGTTGCGATGGTGGGCGCGGCGGCTCATGTCGTCGCTGGTGAGCAGGACTTGGCCGACGCGGACGCCGTAGCGGGCGAAGGAGGCGGTGTAGCGGGCGACGAGCAGGCCCTGGCCGACGCTGGCGGCGGCCTGCTGGCGGGCGAGGTCCTTGGGGCGGCGGCGCAGGCCGAGCGGGGCCAGGCCGGCGGCGATGGCGCCGGAGGACACGAGGACGATCTCCCGCTCTCCCCCGCTGCGGATCTTCGCGAGGACGTCGACCAGCGCGTCGACACGGTCGGCGTCCAGGCCGCCCGTGGCGGTGGTCAGGGAGGAGGAGCCCACCTTGACGACGATCCTGCGGGCCTCGCCCACGGCCTGCCTCGCGCTTGCCACCTTGCCCTGCCGCCCCTCGCCTCGCTCCGCTGCGCCGCTCGGAAATCTACGGGAAGCGGACCTCCCACCGCACATCGGTCCAGCCCCCGGACAGCGGCGTTCCGCGCGCCGGCCCGACGGCGTGGTCACGGCGTGACGGTCATCCCGCGGTCACCCCTTCCGCCTCTCCGGCCATCGCTCTGGCCACCTCCCGGCCGTCTCTCCGGCCGTCTCCCCGGCCATCGCTCCGGCCGTCTCCCCGGCCATCGCTCCGGCCGTCTCTCCGGCCGACGCGGTGCGCTGGCCCGGCACCGCGTCGACCAGCTCGGCCGTTTCGGCGGGGTCGGCGTTCGCCGCGCCCGGCCGGGGCTGCCGGCCGGCGTTGCGCGCCTCGGACCTGAGGGCCAGGTCGGCGAGCGCGGTGTTGAACCGGTCGATCGACTTCGGCTCGTCCGGGCCGAGCAGGTACCGCTTCAGCTCCGCGCGCGCGTCCGCCAGCGGGTCGGCGGCCGGGGCGCGCACGGCGTCCAGCAGTCCGCCCAGCTCCGCCGCGCCGTTGGAGAGGATCACCGCGGCGCGCACGGCGGTGTTCTGCCGCCTGAACTCATCGGCCCCCACCGCGGCGGAGTCGGTGACCGCGTACGGCTTGCCGCTCGCGATGAAGTCGGAGACCACGGAGGAGATGTCGGAGACCATCGCGTCGCAGACGTTGAAGCAGTCGTACAGGCGCGGCTGGGCGCCCTTGATCACGCGGTGCTCGTACGACGGGAAGGAGCGCCAGTAGGCGTCGTTCCACTCGGCGCGCAGCCGGGCGGTCTCCTCGTGCCGGTCCACCTCGGTGTTGCCGTCGCGGGTGGCCTCGGCCTCGTCGCCCTTGCTGCCGCCGGCGCCGGCCAGCTCGGCGAGCCGGGCCTCGATCCGGGCCAGCTCGGCCTTGGCCCGGTCCAGGGCGGCGCTGTCCGCGGTGAAGCGGGAGTCGGTGGCGCGCGCGGCGGCCGACTCCTCGACGAGGGCGGCGATGCGCCGGTGGGCGGCCTTGGCGGCCTCGCTGACGTTGCCGGTGAACGGGTGCGGCTTGTACAGGACGCGGACCGGCGGGTCGGCGGTGATCAGCTTCGTCACGATGTTCTCGCCGGCGAGCACGATCGAGGTGTTGCCGGGGTTTCCGTCCCAGCCCTCCCAGGTGGGGGCGTACAGAACCGTGGGCACACGGTCCTTAGGGCCGCCCCGCGCGCTGCGGACGGGCGCGAGCTGAGGGCGGCCGACCTCCACGATGTCGTCGTCGCGGACCCCGACGTCGGCGATGGCGTAGCGGTCGCGGCCGGCGCGGCCGGCGGTCCACACCTCGTCGTAGACCTTGCTGTACGGGTTGACGCTCGCGAGCTTGTCGCTGTCGCCGTGGCCGATGAAGACGTGCTTCATGGTGGGAACGCGCAGCAGGTGGATGTTCTTGCCGACGTTGGCCGCGTACAGGGCGACGCGCACGCTCGACAGGTCCAGGTTCATCAGGTGCACCCCTCCCGGCACGCAGAGGACGGGGACCGTGGTGGGCGCGAGGCCGCGCAGGACGACGCGCTCGCGGAGGATGACCAGTGGCCGGGTGTCCAGCCGCTCCATCGTCTCCAGCCACATGTTGACCTGGTAGGCGGAGTCCTTGGAGCCGGAGAAGTACAGGACCGTCTCGGGCTTGTAGCCGGTCAGCCAGTCGTCCACGGCGGCGAGGACGGCACCGGCCCGCGGCGGGACCTTCCGCCCGCGTACGTACGGCATGAGGACGAGGACGTACAGGCAGCCGAGGCCGACGGTGAGGCCGGTGCCGGTGAAGGCGACGGCGGGGTGGAGCGCGGTGGAGAGCAGGATGCCGGCGACCGCCGGCAGGTCGAGGTGGAGCATCTTCTCCGCGGAGCGGTGCATCAGCCGGCGCGGCGGGGCGTCCGGGATGCGGACGCGGGACCTCAGGTCGATGTTGCGGGTGGCCACCGGCATCCGGCGACGGTTGCGGATGAGGGTGACCAGGGCGCCGTGGGGGGCCTGGAGTCCGTAGAAGGCGATGAAGCAGGCGACGGCGCCGTAGAAGACCAGGTCGTCCGAGAGGGACAGGCGGGCCAGCAGCAGGACCAGCAGCAGCTGCCTGATCAGGAAGCGGATCGACAGACCCGCCCGGATCTTGCTGAGGCGGTTGACCAGATAGCTGCCCTTGCGGTGCAGGTAGTGGTCCGCCAGGTACGTCACGGCGGTCACGGCCGCGAAGGCGGGGACGCTCGGGACGAGCGCGGCCAGCATGAGCGCCGGGAAGCCCAGGATCAGGAGGGCCGCCGCGGCCAGCTCGGCCGCGCTGCCCACCCGGGCGAGGCGAATAGCGGTGGATATCAAGGAGAAACCTGCTCTGAGAGGGGGTGCCCTTTGCCCGGACTGCTAAAGATCGTCCTGACGGTCCAGCAGTGCGGCGAGCGCCTGCTCGAAGCCCGAGGCCTTGGCCGCGCCCGCGGTCGGGTCCTGCTGGCGGACGTCGATGACATGTCCGGTCAGCTCCGACAGCAGTACGTCGAGGGAGGTGCCGGCGACGGCCTCGGAGGAGAGCAGGGTGCCCGCGGGCTCCGCGCCGAAGGCCTTGGTGCGCATCGGCGTCGCGGTGCGCTCGGGGTTGATGCAGTTGACGCGGATGCCGTCGGCGGCCCACTCGTCGGACAGCGCCTGCGTGAGGTTCACCATGGCCGCCTTCGTGGAGGAGTACAGGGAGTACTCGGCACGGCCGCGGGTGTAACTGCTGGAGGTGTAGAGCAGCAACTGGCCCCCGGTCTCGGCCAGATACTTGTAGGAGGCGCGCGCGATCTGCACCGGGGCGAGGTAGTTGACCTTCAGGGCCTCCTCGATGGTGGCGCTGCCGGTCTCGTCGAGCCTGCCGATGCGCAGCACGCCCGCGGTGTTGACGACGTAGTCGATCCGGCCGGTCTCCGTGTACGCCATGGACAGCGCGTCGTCGACCTCCTGCGGGTTCTCCACGTGCGTGCCGGTGGTGGAGCGGCCCAGCGCGTAGACGTCCGCGCCGTAGGCCCCGGCGAGTTCGGCGAGGTCCTTGCCGATGCCGTAGGAGCCACCGAAGATCACGAAGGTCTTGCCGGTGAGCAGGTCGCGGTAGGCGTTCTCGCCGATCCGCTCGGGCGCGGCGGTGGAGGCGAGCTGGAACAGCTTGTCGGCGATGAAGACGTCGACCGGCTGCGTCACCTTCATGTTGTACTCGTCACCCGCGACGACGTGGATCGGCACGTCGGGCAGGTACTTGAGGACCACCGAGCAGTCGTCCGTGGCCTCGAAGTTGGGGTCCCCGGCCGCGACCTCGTAGGCGTGGCGGATCGTGGACAGCCGGAAGGCCTGCGGGGTCTGGCCGCGGCGCAGCCGGGAGCGGTCGGGGATCTCGGTGATGAACTCGCCGTCCTCGCCGTGCGTACGAGTGACGATGACGGTGTCCGCGGACGGGATGGCGACGTCCACGGCCTGGTAGCGCTCCAGCGCGGCCACGCAGTCGTCGATGACACGCTGCGAGAGCAGCGGGCGTACGGCGTCGTGGAACAGTACGTTGCGGTCCTCGCCCTCGGACAGGCCCTCGCCGAGCGCGGCGATGGCGCGTTCCGTGGTCTCGTTCCGCGTCTGGCCGCCCTCGATGACCTTCTTCACCTTGGTGAAGCCCGCCTTCGCGACGAGCCTCTCCACGTCGGCCACATAGCCCGGGGTCATCAGCACGATGACGTCGTCGATCGAGTCGGCATGCTCGAAGGTGGCCAGGGTGTGCTCGATGACTGCCTTGCCGGCGATCTTCAGCAGCTGCTTGGGGATCGAAAGACCCACCCGCTGACCGGTTCCACCAGCCAGGATCACGGCGGTGGTACGGGGCTTGGCTATGTGCTGGGACACAAGTGACCTACCTGTGGGCGACACGGACGCCGGGAATGGTTGCATTCCCGGTAACCGCGATGCAAGGCGAGTGACGGGCACCGCACATGTGCGTGCAACCTTTTATTCATCGTGCGCTCCTGTCGATAGGTGACAGGTGATGTGAACGCCCGTGAAATACCTGTGAGTAAATCCACAGATTTCCCTGAATATGTTTGGGCGACACCTCCATCGCCATGTAAAGGCCCTGCACAGCGGCCGGTCCGGCGGCTGTGCGGCAGCCCGGCGGAGTGTGCGCGTCTTCACGTCCCGGGGCACGGGGATGCACGGGTTCTTCATATGTCGCAACGCCTGGTCGCGAACAGGGCGGGAATACGGCACGACCCGGCGCTCATTGCCACGGAATTGACATCCGGGACGCCGTATTTCGATCCCGGCCGGGGCCGGTGATCGATTTGTGCTGCCCGTGACTTTCTTGAGGAGATTCGCCCCTCGGGGCTGCCGGCTCCGGGATCCGGCAGACAGAAAAACGCGACACGCAGCGGACCTGGGTCCGCTGCGTGTCGCGCAGTGTGCCTCACCCGACGGCCGGGCAGAACGTGCTTGCCCGAACGTGCCTACTCGAACGTGCTTACTCGAACGGATCGAAGTCGTCGTACTCCCGCAGCGACTCGTCGCGCTCCGCCTGCTTGTCCCTGCGGCGCTGTGCCGCGGGGCGGGCCGCGTCGAAGCGGTGGTCCTCGCCACGGCGGCCGAGCATCTCCGCGCCGGCCATGACGGTCGGCTCCCAGTCGAAGACGACCGCGTTCTCCTCGGGGCCGATGGCGACGCCGTCGCCCGTGCGGGCGCCCGCCTTCATCAGCTTCTCCTCCACCCCGAGGCGGTTGAGCCGGTCGGCGAGGTAGCCGACGGCCTCGTCGTTGTTGAAGTCGGTCTGGCGGACCCAGCGTTCGGGCTTCTCGCCGCGCACCCGGAACAGCGGCTCGCCGCCGACGTCCTCGCGGACGACGGTGAAGCCCGCGTCGTCCACGGCCTTGGGCCGGATGACGATCCGGGTCGCCTCCTCCTTCGGCTTCGCGGCACGCGCCTTGGCGACCAGCTCGCCGAGGGCGAAGGTCAGCTCCCGCAGCCCGATGTGAGCCACGGCCGACACCTCGAAGACCCGGTAGCCGCGGGCCTCCAGGTCGGGGCGGACCATCTCGGCGAGGTCCTTGCCGTCCGGTACGTCGACCTTGTTCAGGACGACCATGCGGGGCCGGTTGTCGAGGCCGCCGTACTGCCGCAGTTCCTCCTCGATGATGTCGAGGTCGGAGACCGGGTCGCGGTCGGACTCCAGCGTCGCGGTGTCCAGTACGTGCACCAGGACGCTGCACCGCTCCACGTGCCGCAGGAACTCCAGGCCCAGACCGCGGCCCTGGCTGGCGCCGGGGATGAGACCGGGCACGTCGGCGATGGTGTACACGGTGGAACCCGCGGTCACCACGCCCAGGTTCGGGACCAGCGTCGTGAACGGGTAGTCGGCGATCTTCGGCTTGGCCGCGCTGAGCACGGAGATCAGCGAGGACTTGCCGGCGCTCGGGTAGCCGACGAGGGCCACGTCGGCGACGGTCTTCAGCTCCAGGACGATGTCCTGGAGGTCCCCGGGCACGCCCAGCAGCGCGAAGCCGGGCGCCTTGCGGCGTGCGGAGGCCAGCGCCGCGTTGCCCAGGCCGCCCCGGCCGCCCTGCGCGGCGACGTACGAGGTGCCGTGGCCGACCAGGTCGGCGAGCACGTTGCCGTCCTTGTCCAGGACGACCGTGCCGTCCGGCACCGGCAGGACCAGGTCCTCGCCGTCCTTGCCGGAACGGTTGCCGCCCTCGCCGGGCTTGCCGTTGGTGGCCTTGCGGTGCGGGGAGTGGTGGTAGTCGAGCAGCGTCGTGACCGACTGGTCGACGGTCAGGATGACGTCACCGCCACGGCCGCCGTTGCCGCCGTCGGGGCCGCCGAGCGGCTTGAACTTCTCACGGTGAACGGAGGCACAGCCGTGGCCTCCGTTACCCGCGGCGACATGCAGTTCGACGCGGTCCACGAAGGTGGTCATGGTTCAGTGCCTCCAGGAAGTGCGGGTATGTCTAGTTGTTAACACGCGAAAGGCGGACCCGCTTCCCGACCGGGAAGTGAGGTCCGCCTCGCGAAACGTACGGTGCTGAATCAGACGATTCAGGCGACCGGAACGATGTTCACGACCTTGCGGCCACGGTGGCTGCCGAACTCCACCGCACCGGCCTGGAGGGCGAACAGCGTGTCGTCGCCGCCACGGCCGACGCCGGCGCCGGGGTGGAAGTGGGTGCCGCGCTGGCGGACCAGGATCTCACCCGCGTTGACGACCTGACCGCCGAAGCGCTTCACGCCGAGCCGCTGGGCATTGGAGTCGCGACCGTTCCGGGTGGACGATGCGCCCTTCTTGTGTGCCATTTCTCCTCAGTCCCTTACTTCGCAGCCGCGGGGATCTCAGTGACCTTGATCGCCGTGTACTGCTGGCGGTGGCCCTGACGACGGCGGTAGCCGGTCTTGTTCTTGTAGCGCAGAATGTCGATCTTCTGGCCCTTGTGGTGGTCCACGACCTCGGCCTGGACCTTGATGCCGGCCAGCACCCACGGGTCGCTGGTCACAGCGTCGCCGTCGACAACGAGCAGGGTCGAGAGCTCGACCGTGTCGCCAACCTTGGCAGTGGAAATCTTGTCAACCTCAACGATGTCGCCGACAGCAACCTTGTGCTGGCGACCACCGCTGCGCACGATGGCGTACACGCGGATCTCACTTTCGCTCGAAGAAACGGCACCCCCGCAGGCCAGTCGCCCAGGAACACCACGGACGACCTCTCCCGGCCCGCCTTGCGCCCGGGAGGAAGAGGTTTACGGGGATGTGGCGTGTTCAGTGGACACGCCGACGGTCAAGGTTACGGGGCCACGACCTGGGGGGTCAAACCGGGCCCCGGGGGTGTGCGGACCGTCACTCGGGACGGACCCCACGGGCCCCCGTGGAAGCGGGGCGGACCCCACGGACACGGGAGGCCCCACCGGTGTGCGGACGGTCCGGTCGTGGGTGACCGGACCGTCCGCACACCGCGGGCGTCAGCCCTCGTCGTCGGCGGTGGAGACCGTGGTGGTCTTCTTCGCCGTCGACTTCGCGGCGGCCGTCTTGGCGGTCTTCGTCGCCTTCTTGGCCGTCGTCTTCTTCGCGGCCGTCTTCTTGGCCACGGTCTTCTTGGCGGTGGTCTTCTTCGCCGGGGCCTTCTTGGCCGCCTTGCGGGCGGTCTTCTTGGCCGGCGCGACCTCCTCGGCCACCGGCTCCCCGCTCAGCGGAGCCTCCGCCGCGGGAGCCTGAACCGCTTCGGCCGCCGCGGCCACCGGAGCCTCCTCGGCCGTGCCCGACGGGACGACCACGACGGCCGCCTCCTCGGACGCGGTCGGCGCGGTGGCCTTGCGCACCGCACGGCGGCGCGGGCGGGCCGGCGCGGCGGCGCTCTCGGCGGGCGCGGGGGCGGGTGCCTCCTCGGCCGGTGCCTCGGCCACGGCGGGACGCTCGGCCGGTGCCTCGGCCGCGTGCGCGGTCTCCGGCACCGTCACCACGGCCGCCTCGGCGCCCGCGGGAGAGCCGGCCGGGGCCGACACCTTGCGGGTCGCCCGGCGCCGCGTACGGCCCTTGGGCGCGGCCTCCTCGGCGGCCGGCGCCTCGGCCTGCGGCGCCGGAACCACCTGGTCCTCGGCGGCCGCGGGCTCGGCCAGCGCCTCGGCGGCCGACTCCGGCCGCACCGGGCGCGCCGCCGCCTGCTCGGCGGTGACGTCCTGGGCGGTCGGGGCCTCGGCGGCCTGCTCCGTCGCGGCAGCAGGCTTTGCCTCGGCGGCCTCCGCCTCGGCCTGCGCGGCCCTGGCGGCCTCGGCCCGCTCGGCCCTGCCGGCCCTGCGGGTCTCGGTGCGCGGAGCCTCCGCCTTCGGGGCTCCCGCCGGAGCCGACGCCCGGCGGCTCGCCCGGCGTCGCGTACGGCCACGGCCGGCCGCCGCCTCCGCCTCGGCGACGCTGCTGTACAGCTCCTCGTCCGGCGTGAAGTCGGGCGCGGGCAGCGCGACCGGCTCGGCGGCCTCGGCGGCCACCGACACGGCGGTCTCCACCTCGGGCTCGACGGCCTCGCCGCTCTCCACGGCCACGGCGGCGGTCTCGTGCACGTGCTCCTGGGACTCGCCGCCCCGGCCGCCGCGCTTCTTGCGCTTGCCGCCGCCGCCGTTCGCGGTGGCCTGGTCCAGGTGGACGATGACACCGCGGCCGTTGCAGTGGACGCAGGTCTCGGAGAAGGACTCCAGCAGGCCCTGGCCGACCCGCTTGCGGGTCATCTGCACCAGACCCAGCGAGGTCACCTCGGCCACCTGGTGCTTCGTACGGTCCCGGCCCAGGCACTCCAGCAGGCGGCGCAGCACCAGGTCGCGGTTGGACTCCAGGACCATGTCGATGAAGTCGATCACGATGATGCCGCCGAGGTCGCGCAGCCGCAGCTGGCGCACGATCTCCTCGGCCGCCTCCAGGTTGTTCCTGGTGACCGTCTCCTCCAGGTTGCCGCCCTGGCCGGTGAACTTGCCGGTGTTGACGTCGACGACGACCATCGCCTCGGTCCGGTCGATGACCAGGGAACCGCCGCTGGGCAGCCAGACCTTGCGGTCCAGCGCCTTGGCGAGCTGCTCGTCGATCCGGTAGGTGGCGAAGACGTCCACCTCGGACGTCCACCGCGACAGCCGGCCGGCCAGGTCCGGGGCGACGTGCGAGACGTACCCGTGGATGGTCGACCAGGCCTCGTCGCCGCTGACGATGACCTTGGTGAAGTCCTCGTTGAAGATGTCGCGCACGACCCGGACGGTCATGTCCGGCTCGCCGTAGAGCAGCGTCGGCGCGTTGCCGCTCTTGGCCTTCTTCTGGATGTCCTCCCACTGCGCCTGCAGCCGCTCGACGTCCCGGCGCAGCTCGTCCTCGCTCGCGCCCTCGGCGGCGGTGCGCACGATGACGCCGGCGTCCTCGGGGACGATCTTCTTGAGGATGGTCTTCAGCCGGGCCCGCTCGGTGTCGGGCAGCTTGCGGCTGATGCCGGTCATCGAGCCCTCGGGGACGTACACGAGGTAGCGGCCCGGCAGGGAGACCTGGCTGGTCAGGCGCGCGCCCTTGTGCCCGATCGGGTCCTTGGTCACCTGGACCAGGACCGACTGGCCGGACTTCAGGGCGGACTCGATGCGGCGCGGCCCGTTGGCCATGCCGAGCGCCTCGAAGTTGACCTCACCGGCGTACAGGACCGCGTTGCGGCCCTTGCCGATGTCGATGAAGGCGGCCTCCATCGACGGCAGCACGTTCTGGACCTTGCCCAGGTAGACGTTGCCGACGTACGAGGTCGACTGCTCCTTGTTGACGTAGTGCTCCACGAGCACGCCGTCCTCCAGGACGCCGATCTGCGTACGGTCGCCGTGCTGGCGGACCACCATCACGCGCTCGACGGCCTCGCGGCGGGCCAGGAACTCGGCCTCGGTGATGATCGGGACGCGGCGGCGGCCCTGCTCGCGGCCTTCGCGGCGGCGCTGCTTCTTGGCCTCCAGACGGGTCGAGCCCTTGATGGACTGCACCTCGTCGGACGGCTCGCTGGGCTTGCGCGGCTCGCGGACCTTGACGACCGTGCGCTCCGGGTCGTCGGCGGACGGCTCGGCTTCGGTGCCGGAGTCACCGGCACGGCGACGGCGGCGACGGCGGCGACGGCTGCTGGAGCTGGACCCGCCGGACTCCTCGCCGTGGGCGTCCTCGGCGTCCTCTTCCTCCTGCTCGGCGGTGTCCTCGGCGTCCTGCGCGGCCTGCTCGGCGGCCAGTTCGTCGGCCTCGGCGTCCACGCCGTCGCCCTCACCGGCGTCACCGCGCCGGCGACGGCGTCCGCCACGGCGGCGACGGCGGCGCGCACCGGACTCCTCGAAGCCCTCGGCCTCGTCCCCGTCCTCGCCGTCGGCGAGGTCCTCGGCGGACTCCGGGACCTCCTCGGTCTCCTCCGCCTCCTCCTCGGCGACGGCCTCGGCCGGGCGGGTCTCCTCGGCGGCACCACGGCGGCGACGGCGCCGGCGGCCACCGGCCTCGGCGCGCTCCGCCGCGTACTCCTCGGTCTCCTCGGTCTCCTCCGTCCCGGCGGCCACGGCGGCGGCCTCGGCGGCGGCCCGCTCCGGGGTCTGGAACTGGAACCTGGGCTCGGTGAACACGGGCGCCTGGAAGACCGCGACGGCGGGGCGGGCGGGCCGACGCGCGCCCTCGGCCTCGGCCTCGGCGGGCTCGGCGGCCTGGGACGCGGCGGCCTGCGGGGGCTCGGAGAACCCGGACGCCGCCCGTACGACCCGGCGGCGGGACCTGCGCGGCCCCCCGGCCTCGGCGGCGGCCGGCGCGGCGGCCTGCGGAGCCTGGGCGGCGGGGGCCGGCTCGGTGGTGTGCGTGGTCGCGGGGGCCTCCGGCTGCGCGGTCCCGGCGGCGGCCGGAGCCTCCTGGGCCGTCGTCCCGGCGGTCTCCTCGTTCTCGGGCGTGCCGGAGGCCGTGGCCACCCGGCGGGTGGCGCGGCGGCGGGTACGGCGCGGGGCGGCCTCCTCGGCGGCGGGCTCCTCCGGCACGGCCGGAGCGGCCTCGGGCTCCTCGGCGGCCTCCGGCTCAGCGGCCACGGCGGCGGCCGGAGCCTCCTGCGCGGCGGCGGCGGGCGCCGACACCCGGCGCGTGGCACGCCGACGCGAACGCGCGGGCGCGGCCTCGGCGGCAGCGGGGGCCTCGGCGGCGGGCTCCTGAGCGGCTTCCGGCTCAGCGGCGGTGGCCGGGACCACGGTCTCGGCGGTCTCGGCGGACGCGGGCGCACCGACGGGAGCCGACGCACGCCGGGTCGCGCGACGACGCGGACGTCCGGCGGATGCGGCCTCGGCGGGGGCCTCGGTCGCCGGAACCTCGGCGGGCGCCTCGGCCGGGGCCTCGGCGGCGGCGCTCTCCGCGGACGCGGCGGCCTCGGCGACCGGCGCGGCAGCGCCGCGTGTGGCCCGGCGGCGGGCGCGGCGCGGGGCCGCCTCCTCGCCCACCACGACGGCGCCGGCCTCGGCGACGGCGGGAGCGGGCTCAGCGCCGGCGGATGCGGCCGGGACGACGGTCTCGGCGGTCTCGGCGGACGCCGGGGCACCGACGGGAGCCGACGCGCGGCGGGTGGCACGGCGACGCGGACGCGCGGGCGCGGGCTCCTCGGCGGCAGCGGCGTGTCCGGTCTTTTCGGTCTCTTCGGTCACTTCTGCCTCTTCAGCACCGGCGGCGTCGACAATTTCCTGCGTTACGGCGGTCTCGGCCACCTCGGTGACCTCGTCGGCATCCGCGACCGGTACGGCCGGCACGGTGACCTCGGCGGGCGCCTCCCCGGCGGCGGGCGGGCCCGCCGGACGTGAGGCGGCACGGCGGCGCCTGCGCGGCGGCAGCGTGTCGCTGGGAGTGTTCAGTTCGGAACCCTCGAGGGGTTCGGTCGGCTCGAGCATGCGGGCGTTTCTCCCGTCAGGCTCCCGGGCGCCGCACCTGGTCCGACGCCGGTCTCAAGGGACCGTCCGCCGTTGACGTCCGCGGCCCGCGCGAAGCGCGATGGCCGCCGTCCGGGGCGCGGGCGCCGCACGGGAGCACTCTGTGTCCTGTCTCGCCGGTTCCGTACGCCTTGTCGGTACGGCCTGGCGAAAGTCTTCTGGTCGGTGCGCTGCCCGACCCAGGTGGCTCCCGAGTACGAGGGCGGCGCTACGACGTCCGTCCCTACGCGGGACCTTCCGGCGTCGGCGCCGTCGCGGCGGCAACCGGTTGGGCCGTCAGGGCCTCGGCTGCCTCGCGGTCGGGCGCGAGCGGGTCGGTCACCGTGCCGGTCTCTTCATCGAACAGCCCCTGCGCCAGCCTGGTCACCGCTGCGGGGACCGGCGGCGCCAGGTCGGCCACGGCGCGGAGACCGGACAGGACGTCGTCGGGTCGTACGGCAGGCGTCACGTGCCGAACAACCAGCCGCAGTATCGCACAGGGCCGGTCGCTCGGCCTATCAGCCGGTGAACCGTGCGTTTCCAGGCTCACCACGGCCGGGCGGGCGTCGAAGGTGCGGACACCGTTCTTGGTCGTCCGCTGGACCTCCACGGTCCCGGCCCGGTTGAAGGACTCGACCGCGCGCCCGGCGTCGGCCGGGTCGACGCCGTCCAGCCGCAGCTCCCAGACGGAGGCCGTCAGCCGGTCGGCGAGGCCCGAGGTCCGTGCCTCGACCGCATCGACGATGTCGAGCCCGGGGGGCAGCGACTCGTCGAGGAGGGCGCGCAGGATCTCGGGGTCGCGCGGTGCGGTGAGCGCGATCTCCAGGTACTCCGCCTCGCTGCCCGTGCCGGTGGGTGCGGCATTGGCGTACGACACCTTCGGGTGCGGCGTGAACCCGGCCGAGTACGCCATGGGCACCTCGGCGCGGCGCAGCGCACGCTCGAAGGCGCGCTGGAAGTCTCGGTGGCTGGTGAACCTCAGGCGGCCGCGCTTGGTGTAGCGCAGTCGGATGCGCTGCACCGCGGGTGCGGGCGGCGGGCCTTCGGGCTGTCGCTTGCCCAGTGTCCTAGTCCTTCGTGAGAGCGGTCGTACTCCTACCAAGAGTACGTGTGTCGTGGGGCACGGGTTCCCGCCGGTCCACCGCGGCCGGCTGCGGGGGCGCGCCGAAGAGCATCCGGCGGAACTCCGCCCGGGCCTGCCGTGCCGTGTCGCGGG
The DNA here is from genome assembly GCF_040647235.1 of Streptomyces sp. NPDC042638. Classification (NCBI taxonomy): domain Bacteria; kingdom Bacillati; phylum Actinomycetota; class Actinomycetes; order Kitasatosporales; family Streptomycetaceae; genus Streptomyces; species Streptomyces sp. NPDC042638. The sequence goes on along the minus strand of NZ_JBEZBT010000003.1, from coordinate 248,206 downwards.
CCGAGGCCAGCGCCTCGCGCGTGGCCCGCCCCACCGCGCGCACGCCCGCGGCGACGGGCCGCAGGACGGCGGCCCGCACGGCGTGCCCGACCGGTGTGAGGACGGTCCGGTACGCCCAGCGCACCGGCTCCACGAAGATCCACCGGAAGAGGGTCCCGAGGACCCGCCCGACGGCCCGCGAGATCCGCCCGGCGATCCGCCAGGCGTGCCCGAGGGCCTCGCCCACCTCACGCGCGAGGTGGGCGAGGAACCGGCCGGCGGGTGCGAGGACCCAGCGCCACAGCGCGAGCGCGG